>NZ_CAMQYW010000014.1 GCF_947039425.1 uncultured Cetobacterium sp.
TATTCGCTGGTGGTACAACTGCAAAAGCTATCTCATTTAATAAAATTACTCCCAATAATATTATAAATAAATATTTTACTTTATTTACAATTATTTTTAAATTATTTTCCATCAATAGTCACCTCCACATTAATTTCCAGAATTTATCTTAACTTGCAATTTTAAATTCATATCTATTCCTGTATTTAATTGTGATATTTCCCAAAGTACAGCTCTATAATTACTTAATGGAACTTCTAATCCATTTTGAATTATTGGAAATTCTAAAAAATCTCTTCCATTTAATGATACTTTAAAATTATTCTGAGGAAATATTTTGTCATCTATTAAAGTTGTTCCATTTGGAATTGGAATTATCGGATTTACATTATATATAGCTTCAGAAGTATCATTTTTTATATAAAAAACATATTCCAATATATCCCCAGGTAATCCTTGTTCTGAACTTACTCTTTCTATATTCCCTTCTGCTCCTGTTATTACTTTGTAAGATGAAAGTTCTGTTTTTATTTCTGCAAAAACTGAAACTACTGTTAATAAAAATATTAATATTACTCTCTTCATAATTTATCCTCCTTATTTATTTTAAAATGTAATTTAATTTTTTGTAACTTTTTTCTATTTTTATCAATTTTTCTTTTAAAAATAAAATATTTTCTAAAATAACATTTTCTAATCTTTCCATTTCCAAGCCTTTATTTATTTTTTTTATATCTTTTTCTGAAAACTTAATTTTCATCTTATTTCCGTTTCCTTTTTCTATAAATATTAATTTGTTGTTTTTATTATCAAAAATAAAAAAAGCATCAAATTCTATTTTTTTTCCTTGTGGTAATAAAACTTTTACTGAATTATCCCATATTTTTTTTTCTAGTATATTTTTTCCTAAATTTTCTCTTTTAGTTTTTTCAATCCAATCATTTGATTTTTCTATTATTTTTTGAAATTCATTAAACTTTACAAGTAAACCATCAATAACTACATGACTTTCTTTATTATTAAAATTATAAATCACTCCCATATTTATTTTTATTTCCTTATTTTTTGTTAAATTTGTATAAATTGGAATCATTAATTCCTCTCCATTAATTAAAATCTTTTCCTTGGCTTTTCCTTCTCCTAAAATTTTATATTTTATATTAATTTTATTTGAATATATTTTTTCTATTATTTTTTCCACTTTAAAAAGATTAGTTGTTACCTCCTTAGACACAAATATTTTATTTTCTTTTTTTTCACATCCTATTAATAGAAGTAAAAAAATTATATATATAATTTTTTTCATATTCCCCCTTTTAATAAATAAAAAAAATAAGACTAATAACTTTTACTAGTCTTATTATTCTAAAATTTCTTTAATTTCTTTTTTTAAATAAAAAAAATCCACTAAAATTTCACAATTTTAGTGGATCTCATTATCTAACTGTTAACCCTCTACTTTTAAAGATATTTTTAGCATTTTCCCATCTTTCTGCTGAAAGTTGTTCTACACCTTTTAAAGGATAATCCATTCCCATCTTTTGCCACTTATACTCTCCTAAAGAGTGATAAGGTAACACTTCAACTTTTTCAAGATTATCAAAATGTACTAAGTAATCTGCTAATTTTCCTAATAATTCATCATTATCAGTTATTCCTGGAACTACAACGTGTCTTACCCACATTGGCTTTCCAATCTTCTTTAAATATTCAGCAAACTCTAATGTTGGAGCTAACTCCACACCAGTTAGTTCTTTATACTGAGCTGGGTCAATTGATTTTATATCTAATAAAATTAGATCTGCATAATCTATAGCTTCTTTTGTTTTATCATTAAATAAAAATCCAGAAGTATCTATAGCTGTATGTATTCCCTCTTTTTTACATAATTTCAATAATTCAGTTACATATTCAGGTTGAGTTAACGGATCACCACCAGTGACCGTTACTCCTCCTTTTTTTATATAATTTTTATATCTACAGATTTCTAAGAAAGTTTCTTCAGGCGTCTCCACAGATTTTGAATCTTCCCTTTTCCAAGTATCACAATTATGACAGTATTTACATCTTAAAGGACAACCTTGTGTAAACACAACATATCTTATCCCTGGTCCGTCTACCGTTCCAAAACTTTCATGTGAATGTATATAACCTTTTACCATTTCTTAGCCATCCTTTTATTACATATTTCCGTTAATTGTTCTTGAAATAACGTCTAATTGTTGCTCTTTAGTTAATCTTACAAAGTTAACTGCATATCCAGATACTCTGATTGTTAACTGTGGATATTTTTCAGGATTTGCCATAGCATCTTCTAATAACGCTCTGTCAAATACATTTACGTTTAAGTGTTGTCCACCATCTGCTGTAAAGTATCCATCCATTAATCCTACTAAGTTTTCAACTCTTTCTTCAGTAGCTTTTCCTAAAGCTCCTGGAGTTATTGCGAATGTGTAAGAGATTCCATCTTCTGCATGGTGGAATGGTAACTTAGCTACTGAAGCTAATGCTGCTACTGCTCCTCTTGTATCTCTTCCGTTCATTGGATTAGCTCCTGGTGAGAATGGAGTTCCAGCTCTTCTTCCACATGGAGTAGTTCCTGTTTTCTTACCATAAACAACATTTGAAGTTATAGTTAAGATTGATTGTGTAGCTCTTGAATTTCTATAAGTTTCATGAGTTCTGATGTAGTTCATGAATTTCTCAAGAATTAATATAGCTAATCCGTCAGTGTTATCATCATTGTTTCCGAAAGGTACATATTCTCCTTCTCTTTCGAAATCAACAGCAATTCCTCTTTCGTCTCTAATTACTTTTACTTTTGTATCTCTAATAGCTGCTAATGAGTCAGCAACAATTGATAATCCAGCAATTCCAGATGCTTGAGTTCTTAAAACTTCTACATCA
The DNA here is from genome assembly GCF_947039425.1 of uncultured Cetobacterium sp. Taxonomy (GTDB): domain Bacteria; phylum Fusobacteriota; class Fusobacteriia; order Fusobacteriales; family Fusobacteriaceae; genus Cetobacterium_A. The sequence goes on from NZ_CAMQYW010000014.1 coordinate 2,887, forward strand.
TGTAAAGACATTGCGAAAGACTCATATGAATACTTATCATGCATGTAGTGGATAACTTTAAGAGCATTAATGTATACTCCTGCTAACCATTTTAACATTGCATCATATTTTTCCATAACTTCATCAAAGTCAAGATACTCAGATGTAATTCCTTCAAATCTAGGTCCAACTTGTGCTCCTGATTTTTCATCTCTTCCACCATTTATAGCATAAAGTAATGCTTTTGGTAAGTTTACTCTAGCTCCGAAGAATTGCATTTGTTTTCCAATTTTCATTGGAGATACACAACATGCGATTCCATAATCGTCACCTAAGTCTGGTCTCATTAAGTCATCATTTTCGTATTGGATTGCTGATGTATCGATAGATACTTTAGCACAGAAATTCTTCCAGTTAGCTGGTGATTTTTCTGACCATAATACAGTTAAGTTTGGCTCTGGAGCTGGTCCTAGATTGTAAAGAGTATTTAAGTATCTGAAACAAGTTCTAGTTACTAAAGTTCTTCCATCTACCCCTTCTCCTCCTAAAGCTTCAGTTACCCAAGTAGGATCTCCTGAGAACAAATCATTATATTCAGGTGTTCTTAAGAATCTTATTATTCTTAATTTAATGATGAATTGATCTACTAATTCTTGAGCTTCAGATTCAGAAATTAATCCTTTAGCTAAGTCTCTTTCGATGAATACATCTAAGAATGTAGCAGTTCTACCAACTGACATTGCAGCTCCATCTTGGTCTTTAGTTGCAGCAAGATATGCAAAGTATACCCATTGTACAGCTTCTTTTGCGTTTGTTGCTGGCTTTGTTACGTCAAATCCGTATGAAGCACACATTTTAACAAATGCTTTTAAAGCAGAAATTTGCTCAGAAATTTCTTCTCTTTTTCTGATTATTGTTTCAGTTAATTCTGGAGCTTCAGCTTTCTTTAATTCAAACTGCTTCTCTTCTAATAATCTATCTACTCCATAAAGAGCTACTCTTCTGTAGTCTCCTATTATTCTTCCTCTTCCGTAAGCATCTGGTAAACCTGTTACGATTCCTGATTTTCTTACTGCTCTCATATCTTCAGTATAAGCTGAGAATACTCCTTCATTATGAGTTTTTCTATATTTTGAGAATATCTCTTTAGTTATTGGATCTATTTCATATCCGTAAGCCTCAAGAGCATTCTGAACCATTCTTAATCCACCTTTTGGATAGATTCCTCTTTTTAAAGCTACGTCTGTTTGTAATCCTACGATTGATTCATGCTCTTTTGAGATGTATCCAGGTCCGTAAGTTGTGATTGATTGTGGAGTTCTAGTTTCAGCACCATAAACACCTTTTTCAATTTCCACTTTAAACATTTCTGTTAAAGTATTCCAAACTGCTTTAGTATTATCTGTTGCCTCTGTTAAAAATTTATCATCACCTGTGTAAGGTGTGTAGTTGTTTTGAATAAAGTCTCTAACGTTGATTTCTCTTTGCCATAAGTTACCTTTGAAATCTGACCAGTAAGATTGTAAGTTTTCCATCTTTCTCCTCCTGCGTGGATTATAAATTATATATATCCAAAGTATTGTTTTTAGTTAAACTGTTAAGTTCAACTTCATTTTCAAAAGAATTATAACATAAAAAATAAATAGTGTCAAACTTTTACGTGTTTTCTTGGGCTTAATTTATACCATTTAGGTGGTCATTATTTGACTGTTTTTTTCACATTTCACTTTCTATCGTTTTCTGAACATAGTCATTTAAAGTATTTTTTAAGTTTTTATCCATTTCTTTCAATTTTAACGGTTTTCCTACAGTCAATTTTACCTTTTTTTTAGAATTTATTTTTTTTTCTCCTCTCTTTTGAACAGAAAATGTTCCGTCTACTGTTAAAGGAATTATAATTCCATCTGCATCTAAAGCTAACTTAAAACTTCCTTTTTTAAATTTCTTAACTTTTCCATCTGTGCTTCTCTCTCCTTCAGGAAAAATTACAGTTGGATAACCATCTTTAACTATATCCACTGCTTTTTTTATACTTTTTATCCCTTCTCTTGGATTTGATCTATCTAAAAAAATACAATTACTTAGCTTCATCCAAGTTGAATAAAAAGGCCAAGATTCCATCTCTTTTTTAGCTACAAATCCAACAGGCATATTTAACCCTACAACTATTACAGGTATATCTATATTGCTTTGATGATTAGAAACAAAAACAATTCCATCATCTAAATTTAGTTGATCTATTGCCATTTTATCTATATAAACAACTTCTAAAGTTATTTGTGCAGATTTCAACATCCTTTTTGAAAGTTTTTTCAATAATCTTCTTGATTTAAATACTCTTTCTCTTTCAGGCATTTTTCTTATTTTTGATAATTTAAAAATATTCATATAAAGAAATGAAGTTAATGCTGAAATTGCTACTTTTAATAAAGTTATCATTCTTCCTCCTCACATAATGTTTTTACTTTTTTAATGTCTGAATAAGAATACCCCTTTCTCATAAGACTCATTATTTTTTTATTTATATCTATTCCTTTTAATTTTAACCATTTTTTCTTTAACGACTCTAATTCCTCACTATTATCATATTCAGAAAATACTTTTGAAATTATATCCTCTGATATTCCTTTTAGTTTTAAATTAAATTCGATTTTTTTTCTTCCTATATTTTGATTTTGTATATAATTAGTGGCAAATAAAAAATCATCTAAGTACTCTTTTTCTTTTAACTCTCTAATTACTTTACTTATAGATGTTTTTTCTCTATATTTTCTTATTAATTTCATATATATCTCTTTTTCACTATAATCTCTTTTAGCTAAATAGTAATATGAAGTAGAGAGAGCAGCTAGCTCTAATACTTTTAAGTATTCTTCATGAGATAGCTCCTCTCTCTGTTTTAAACTATATTTACTTATTATTTCATTGCTAAGTCCTACTTCTAAACCATTTTCAAAAATAAATTTATTCTTCAAACCCCTCTTCAATTTCAATCTCTTCATCTTCTCCTTCTGAAGTTGATAATACTATTGATTTTTTACTTAACAACTGCATTACTTGTTCTTCTATACTTTTTAATAATTCCTCTTCCGTTTCAAGTCTAGCTTTTACATTTTCTTTTCCTTGACCAAGTCTAATATCTCCAAAACTAAACCAAGCTCCAGATTTTGAAACTATATCATTATCAAGAGCCATATCTAAAATCTCTCCAACTCTCGATATTCCTTTTCCATACATAATTTGGAATTTTGCCTCTTTAAAAGGTGGAGCTACTTTATTTTTAGTCACTTTAACTAAAGTTTCATTACCTATCATATCGTCGCCCTGTTTTACACTTCCTATTCTTTTTACTTCCATTCTAATTGTTGAATAGAATTTTAGAGCTTTTCCACCTGTTGTTGTTGTCTGAGGACCAAAACTAAAGCCTCCAATTTTATCCCTAACTTGATTTATGAAAACCATTGTCGTTTTTGACTTATTAAGAGAACCTGTTAATTTTCTTAAAGCTTTTGACATTAATCTAGCTTGAAGTCCCATTTGTTGATCTGACATCTCTCCATCAATTTCTGCTTTTGGTACTAATGCTGCAACAGAATCTATAACAATAATATCTATTGCCCCTGATCTAACAAGCATATCTGCTATTTCTAAAGCTTGTTCTCCAAAATCAGGTTGTGATATTAATAATTCATCAACATCTACACCTAATGCTTTTGAATAAACAGGATCAAGTGCATGTTCAGCATCTATAAATGCAGCTACTCCGCCCACTTTTTGAGCTTCAGCTATTATATGAAGTGCTATCGTTGTTTTACCAGAACTTTCAGCACCATATACTTCTATAACTCTACCTCTTGGAACTCCATTTATTCCTAAAGCTAAATCTAAATTTAAACTTCCTGTTGAAATTACCTCTATATTCATTCCTGTATTTTCACCAAGTTTCATTATTGAACCATCACCGAAATCTTTTCTTATCTGTTTTAATGCTGTTTCTAAAGCTTTTGATCTATCTGCAGATGCATCTACTACTTTTTTAGCCATTTTTTACCTCCCTGTTTCCTCTATTATTTTCATAATTTTTTTAGCATTTAATTTTTTCATACAATTAAAATGTTTTTTTGGACAATCTTTATCTCCATGTAAACTACATGGAGAACACTCCTCTCCTAAATATACTAAAATGTTTTCATTATCATATTCAAACATCTCAGGACTAGTTGGTCCAAAAATAACAAATGTTGGACATTTTACTCCCCTTCCAATATGAAAGGGCCCTGAATCATTTGTTACTAAAAATCTAGCTTTTGATAACAATGCTCCACTTTCTTTCAATGTTAGTTTTCCTGCCAAATTAACCCCTAAATCTCCACTCATCATTCTAATCCTATCGCACATTTCATATTCTGATTTAGATCCAATTATTAATGGCTTTTTATTATATTTTTCATATAAAAGTTTTACCAATTGAGCAAAACCCTCTTGAGTCCATTTTTTAGTTTCCTTTGACGCTCCTGGAGCTATTATTGGAACATTTTCAATATCCACACTTAGGTTTACAACCTTTTGTAAATCTTCATTAGTATAAGAAAAAGTTAAATCTTCTTTTTTATATTTTACTCCTAACACTTCAAATGCGTTAAAATAATTTTTTACAATTGTATTATCTACTCTATATTTAATAATTCTTGACTTAACTAAAATAGTTTTTAACAATCCTCTTTTTTTATAAGTATATATCTTTCCACCTATTGTTTTACTTATTATTTTAGATCTAATTTTAGAATGTAAATCAAAAATATAGTCATATTTATTCTTTTTTAATTCTTTTCCAAAAGATACTAGCTCTTTTAACCCATCACCTTTACTTTTATCAAAAATAATTAAGTTATCAATATAAGGACACCCTTCAATTGCATCTTTAAAATTTTTCATTACTAAAAAATCTATAATTATATTAGGATATTTTTCTTTTAAACTTTTAAGGACTGGTGTAGTTAATATTACATCACCTATGGAACTTAATCTAATTATTAAAATTCTCACTTTACTATTCCTTTCCTCTTAATTTTTTTTTCATTCTTCCAAACCAATGAAGATAACTATTTAGAAATTTCGCTATTTTATAACTTGTTGTTGTTTTGCTATAAATATCTATATTTTTATGACAACTTTCTTCTAAATAAATAAATTCATAGCTAGCACCAATAGATCCATAAATATTTCTTTGAAATTTAGCATCAATTATATAAACATTCTCATTTTTTATAATAAAATTAGGAAGTTGAGAATCTCCATGTAAAAATCCAGAATTATGGATTTTATTCAACTCTTTACTTATCTCTTCTAGGTTTTCAATACTTCCTATTTTACCTTCCAAATACTCTGTTATTAAAAATGAATCTTTTACCATTAAACACTCTTTTTTTTCATAAAATAATACTGGAGTTAAACCTAAAAATCCACTCTCATAAATTTTCAAACAATTAAAATACTCTCTTCTACTTTCACTACCTCTAAAAATAGATATAAATCTTTGCCATTTTTTAGTATTTTTTTCTATTGGTATTTTTAAAACTAACTTTCTATTTAAAATTTCAATTAAAAGTACTTTGCTTCTATTATCATTTTTTAAAGTTTTTAAAACTTTATATTTTTTCTTTAAAAATAGTTCATATATCTCTTCACTTTTATCATTAGAGAAATAAATTTTTTTCATTTTATTCTCCTAATTTTTTATTAATTTTATCTATTATAGTTTTTGGTTTTATATCAACCATACACTTAAAATGTCCTTTTGGACATTTATCTCCACCATGAATAGCACAAGGTCTACATTCTAATTCTTTCATTTCTACTACTTCACTATTTAATCCCCATGGAAAAAATCCAAAAGCTTTTACTGTAGGTCCAAATATCGCTATAATATGTGGCTTTTTCCAAGCAGAAGCTATATGAATTGGAGAAGAATCATTAGTTAAAACTATGTCACTTCTTTTAATAATTTCTGCTAATTCTAAAAGAGTTGTTTTCCCTCTTAAATCTATTAAATTTTTTACTTTTTCTATATTTAATGTAAGCTCATCTTTCCCACCTACAATAATTACCTTTCTATTTTCTTTATTATTTTCTTTTATAACTTCATTAAAATAATCTAATGGCCATTTTTTAGTAAACCATTTACTTCCAGGAGCTATTACTATAACTTTATTTTTTTCTAAATTATTTTCATTCCATAATTTATCAATCTTTTCAATATCTTTTTTACCTGGATACAGTTCTATTGGATAATCTTTTTGAGGATTTTCTATTTTTTCACTTCCTAGAAAAGAAAGTATCTTTTCTACCTCATGTTTATCTTTATCGTACTTTATCTTTTTAGTAAACAAAAATGCTCCACTAGCTATATCATATCCCAATCTTTTAGGAGATCTAGTTAACCAAGATAATACAGAACTTCTTAAATATCTATGAAGAGTTAAAACCATATTAAAGTTTTCATATCTTAATCTTCTTCCTAAAGATATTAACCCTTTAATTCCTTTATGTACTCCTCTTTTATCATATTCAATAATCTCATTTATATCTGGATTATTTCTCAATATGCTAGCTCCTACTGGTGTAGTTACAAAAGTTATTTTACTGTCTGGATATTTTTCTTTTATTCTTTTTAAAATAGGCGTAGATAAAACTATATCTCCAATAAAAGCTGTATGTATTATTAATATTTTCATGCTACGCCTCCATTTTTTTCATTATTTCATTTACTATTTGATTTTCAATCTCATCATCATATGTTTGAAAATTCTTATCTTTATAATTTTCTTTTGTATTCATATCTGGAATAATATATGACACTTTATTATTTCCATATACTCCCCATCTTTTTATACTTTGAGTTAATTTCTTAGGATATATTGCCACTATCTTTTTTTGTAAAGAACCTGCTATGTGAGTTGGACCTGTTGATCCTCCAAAATAAACTGTTCCTTTATTAATTACAGCTCCAATATTTAAAAGTTCTCCTCCATTTGCATAAAGATAAACATTTTTATTCTCTACCATTTTTAGCAATTCTTGCCCTCTATCTTCATCTGATATATGAGCTGTTATTATAACAGTTATAGTATTATCTTTTTCTAAAACTTTTTTAATAATTTGCGCATATTGTTCATCTGTTATATTTTTTGCAGATCCTCCCATAAAAGGATTTATAACTAAAATTTTCCCAGTTATACTATTATCTTTAAAGAATTTTTCTGCCGCTTTTTCATTGGCATCATCTAGTATTATTTCGGTATTTAATTGATATGTTTCCTCGTATCTTTCCTTATCTAATTTTTTTACTAAATCTAAATTATATTCAGCTTCGTGCTTTATTGATTTTGATCTTTTTTGCAACACGCCTTTATTAAAAGTAAAAAATGACTTTATTTTAGAAAGAGGTCCTATCTTTATTTTAGCCTTACTTGCTTTAGATAATTTCATTACAAAACTATCTACATATAATGCTATAAATATATCTGCATGAAAATACTCTATCTTCTCTAAAAGTTCCTTTTGTCTATAATCATCTATCTGAATTATTCTATCTATATATTTCAAATTTTTTACTATATCATAATTATACTTTCTTACGAGAAGTGTTATTTCTGCACTTGGATACATTTTTCTAACCATAAAAAAACTAGGGATTGATAATATTAGATCTCCTATTTTATCAGTTCTTGCGATTATTATTCTTTTCAATGTATGATCCATTCTTATACATCTCCCTTAATTTAAAATATTTTATCATTGAATACATCGCACTTGTTGAAGCAATTACAAAACCAGGAATTCCATCTAAAAATCCCAACCTAACAATATACATCTTTATAAACTTATATAATGGATTTAATGTTATATCCAATAGTGAAACTTTCTTCCCACTCTTATAATACTCTTTTGCTCCCTCTGTTGTATATCTATTAAATCTTATAAAATAATCTTCCATTGTTAAATACGTATGATGGTATATATTTTCTTTTAATTTATATATTTTTTCATCTGTTTTAAACTCTTCATGCACATTGTTATCGTTAAATCTTCCACTATTCTTTCTAAAAAGTCTTATTGCATAAGAACTTCCCCAACCACCATATTTTAATTTTTTCCCAAAGCATATTGAAACTCTATTTATTTTAAAAACTTTTTTTTCTTTTTCTTCATTTATAATCTTTTTCAACTCTTCTTTTAACTTTTCAGATACTTCTTCATCTGCATCTATATTTAAAATCCATTCACTTTGACACTTTTCTATTGCTGAATTTCTTTGCGGACCATAACCTTTCCACGTTTCTACAAAAAATCTTGCTCCAAATTCCCTCGCTATTTTCTCTGTTCCATCTGTTGAACCACTATCTACAATAACTATCTCGTCAACTAATCCTTTAATTGAATTTAAAGTATTTCTAAGCACTTTTTCTTCATTAAAAGTAATCATAGCTACAGATATTCTCATCCTGTCACCCTTTCTTTTTTAAATTATTTCTACTTTTAATTATACCAAATTATCTATTTTTTTACAAAAAAGTTTTTATATAAAAAAAGGATAAGGTATCTCTACCTTATCCTAATTATTTCAAAGAATTACTTAGCTTCACAAGCGAAGTCTAATGCTGCAAGTCTTTGATATTGTCTCCATCTTCTTTGAGCTTGAGATTTATTTCTATCGAATAAATCTTGTGCTTCTGCTGGATGAGATTTAGTTAATGTTGCATATCTAACTTCTCCCATTAAATAATCATTATATTTATCCCAAGCAGGCTCTTTAGAATCTATTTGAAGTGGGTTTTTACCTTCTGCTTCAAGTGCTGGATTATATCTAAATATTGGCCAGTATCCACATTCAGTAGCTAATTTCATTTCTAATTGGCTATTACCCATTCCTCTTTTAATACCATGACTTATACAAGGAGCATAAGCAATGATTAATGATGGACCTTGATAAGCTTCAGCTTCAGCTATAGCTTTCAAGTATTGAGCTTGATTAGCTCCCATAGATACTTGTGCTACATAGATATGTCCATAAGACATAGCAATTGCTGCAAGGTCTTTCTTTTTGTTAGCTTTTCCTGCTGCAGCAAATTTAGCAACTGCACCAGTTCTTGTAGATTTCGATGCTTGTCCTCCAGTGTTAGAGTATATCTCAGTATCCATAACTAAAACGTTAACGTCATCAGATGATGCTAATACATGATCTAATCCTCCATAACCAATGTCATAAGCCCATCCGTCTCCACCGAAGATCCATTGTGATTTTTTAACTAAGTACTGTTTTAACTCAAGAAGTTCTTTAGCTATTTCACATCCACAAGCTTCTAAAGCTGGAACTAATTTATTTCTAACTTCTTTAGTTTTAGCTCCGTTAGTTCTATTTTCCATCCATTCAGTAAACATAGCTGCAATTTCAGGTTTTACATTTTCCATATTTGCTTCCATGATAGTTTGGATTCTATCTCTCATAGCTTCAACAGCTACTGCCATTCCGTAACCAAACTCAGCATTATCTTCAAATAATGAGTTAGCCCATGATGGTCCTTCTCCACAACTATTAGTTGTGTATGGAGTTGAAGGAGCTGATCCTCCATAGATTGATGAACATCCAGTTGCGTTTGCTATCATCATTCTATCTCCGAATAATTGAGTTATTGCTTTAATGTATGGAGTTTCTCCACATCCACCACAAGCTCCGTGGAACTCAAATAATGGTTGTGCAAATTGAGAACCTTTTACTGATGTTTTTGGCATAAACTCATCTTTGTAAGTTACTTTATTGAATAAGTAATCAGCATTTTCTTGCTCACCATTATCAACTTCGTCTCCAATTGGTACCATTACTAAAGCTTTTTCTTTAGCTGGACATACATTTGCACATAGTCCACAACCAGTACAATCTAAAGGAGAAACCTGGATTTTGTACTCTAATCCTTCTAATCCTTTTCCAATTGGTTTTTTAGTTGCTAATTCATTTGGAGCTCCTACTTTTTCCTCTTCTGTCATTAAGAATGGTCTTATAACAGCATGTGGACAAACATATGAACACTGGTTACATTGAATACAGTTCTCTACTTTCCAATGAGGAACATTAACTGCTACTCCTCTTTTTTCAAAAGCTGTAGTTCCATTTTCAAATGTTCCATCTTCATATCCTAAGAATGTAGAAACTGGTAAAGCATCTCCTTTTAAGTGATTAATTGGAGCTGCAATTTTCTCAACAAATTTCTCTAATTTGTTAGATCCACAGTCACATCCTGAACATGAACAAGCTTCTTTAGCTTCTGCAACAACTGGTGCTTCAACTTCTAAGTTAGCCCATGCTGGATCAACAGTTACTTGAACTAATTCATCGGCACCTTTATCAATAGCCTCATAGTTCATTTTTACAATTGCGTCACCTTTTTTAGAATATGATTTTTCAGCATATTTTTTCATGTAATCTTGTGCATCTTCAAAAGGAATAACATTAGCTAATTTGAAGAATGCTGATTGCATTATTGTATTAGTTCTTCCTCCTAATCCAATTTCTGCTGCTAATCTATTAGCATGAATGATATAGAACTTAGCATTTTTCTCTGCTAATTCTTTTTTAACTGAATTTGGTAAATGAGCAATTGCTTCCTCTTTGTCCCATACACAGTTTAATAAGAATGTTCCATTTTCTTTTAATTTACTTACCATATCAAATTGTCCTAAATAAGCTGGTACTGAACAAGCTATAAAGTTAGCACTTGATACTAAATATGTAGATCTTATTGGATTTTTTCCAAATCTTAAGTGAGATCTAGTTGATCCACCAGATTTTTTAGAGTCATATGCAAAATACCCTTGTGCATATAAATCTGTTTTATCTCCAATTATTTTTATTGAGTTTTTGTTAGCTCCAACTGTACCATCTGCTCCAAGACCAAAGAATAAACATTCTCTAACCCCTTCAGCTCCAGTTTCAATTGTTGGACCTACTTCTAATGAATTGTTAGTAACATCATCAACGATACCTACAACAAATCCATTTTTTGGATTTTCTTCTCTTAAGTTATCAAATACAGCTTTCATTTGAGCTGGAGTTGTATCTTTTGAAGATAGTCCATATCTTCCACCTACAACTATTGGAGCATTTTCCATTCCATAGAATAATCCTCTGATATCCATGTATAATGGTTCTCCTAATGATCCAGGTTCTTTTGTTCTATCTAATACAGCAATTTTCTTAACTGTTTTAGGGAATACATTGAAGAAATACTCAGCTGAGAATGGTCTATATAAGTGAACATTAATTAATCCAACTTTTTCACCTTTTGCAACTAAGTGATCAACTGTTTCTAATAAAGTTTCGCAGACAGATCCCATAGCTATAACTATATTTTCTGCATCTGGTGCTCCATAATAGTTAAATGGCTTATATTCTCTTCCTGTTGCTTTTGAAATTTCTTCCATATAATGAGCAACTACTGCTGGTACTGCTTCATAGAATTTATTTTGTACTTCTCTTGTTTGGAAGTATATATCATCATTTTGTGCTGTTCCTTTAGTTACTGGGTGCTCAGGATTTAAAGCTCTTTCTCTAAACGCTTTTATAGCATCCATATCAACTAAATTCTTAAATACATCATAATCCATTACTTCAACTTTTTGAATTTCATGTGAAGTTCTGAATCCATCAAATATATTCATGAAAGGCACTCTTGTTTTTATAGCTGTTAAATGAGCTACTCCTGAAAGATCCATAACTTCTTGAACTGAACTTTCGAATAACATTGCAAATCCACTTTGTCTAGCTGCATATACGTCTTGGTGATCTCCAAAAATTGATAATGCTTGAGCTGCTAATGATCTTGCTGATACATGAATTACTCCAGGTAAAAGTTCTCCTGCGATTTTGTACATATTAGGTACTTTTAATAATAATCCTTGAGATGCAGTATAAGTAGTAGTTAATGCTCCTGCTTGTAGTGATCCGTGAACTGTTCCTGCTGCTCCTGCTTCTGATTGCATTTCTACAACTTTTACAGGAACACCAAACATATTTTTCATTCCTCTTGATGCCCACTCGTCAGTGTACTCAGCCATTGGCGATGATGGAGTTATTGGATAAATCCCTGCTACCTCAGTAAACGCGTATGACGCATATGCTGCTGCTTGGTTTCCATCCATTGTTTGCATTTTTTTAGCCATTTGAATTGTCCTCCCTTTTATTAAATTAACATTTTAAGGTTACTCTCTTAAATTGAGAGCAACCAATGTTAATCAACTACATTTTTTAATAAAATTACATCTAAAACTAATTCAACCCATATATACTTTTAAAAACACTACTTATATTTGAACATTTAGTAAAAAATTACTTCATGTTTTTAACTATTGCAAATGTATCTCTAGCTATTACTAATTCTTCATTTGTAGGTATTTTGAATACTTTTACTTTTGAAGTTGCTGTAGATAACTCTACATTTCCTTTAATTCTTTTAGAGTTAATTTCAGCATCTAAATCTACACCCATGAACTCTAAACCATGTAAAACTTCTCCTCTAACTTTACCAGAATTTTCTCCAATTCCTCCAGTGAAACATATAGCATCTACTCCACCCATTTGAGCTGCGTAGTTACCTACATATCCTCTGATTTTGTAAGAGAACATATTTGCTGCTAATAGAGCTCTTTCATTTCCAGCTGCTGCTGCAATTTCCATATCTCTACAATCTGAAGATTCTCCAAATATTCCTTGAATTCCAGATTCTTTGTTCATTCTAGAATCCATCTCTTTATCTGTTAATCCTCTTTTATTTTTAATGAATAAAACTGCTGCAGGATCAATATCTCCACATCTAGTTCCCATCATTATTCCTTGTAATGGAGTTAATCCCATTGTTGTATCAATACATTTACCATCTTTAACAGCAGATATTGATCCACCGTTTCCTAAATGACAAACGATTATTTTTGAAGTTTCTGGATTTCCTAATAACTCTTGAGCTACTCCTGAAACAAATTTATGAGATGTTCCGTGGAATCCATATTTTCTAACTTTTAATTCTGTGTAATCTTCGTATGGTAATGCATACATGTAAGCTTCTTTAGGCATTGTTTGATGGAATGCTGTATCAAATACTCCTACATTTGGCTTTCCTGGCATTAATTCTTCCATAGTTTTGATTCCAATTATATTTGCAGGGTTATGTAATGGAGCTAACTCTGAACAAGTTTCTAAAGCATCCATAACTGCATCTGTAATTAATACAGAACCAGCAAAATCTTCTCCTCCATGAACAACTCTGTGTCCAATAGCGTCTACTTCTTCTACTGATTTAATTACTCCATATTCTGGACTTGTTATTGCTTTAATTACTAAATTTAAAGCTTCTTTATGAGTTGGCATAGCCTCTTTAATTTCGATTTCGAAATCATTTGCTGGAGCTTCATAATCCATTTTTGATCCTTCGATTCCTATTCTTTCACAAAGACCAATTGCAAAAACCTCTCCTGATTCAGGATTGATTAGTTGATACTTTAGAGATGAACTACCACAGTTAATAACTAAAACTTTCATTAAATTCTACCACCTTATTTTTTATTTTATGTTAACTGAAAATTACTTTCCAGCTTGTGCTGATGTTATTGCTGTTAAATCAATAATATCTTTTACTGAACATCCTCTAGATAAATCGTTTATTGGAGCTGCTAATCCTTGAATTAAAGGACCATATGCTTCAGCATTTGCTAATCTTTGAACTAATTTATATCCAATATTTCCTGCTGCTAAGTTAGGGAATATTAATACGTTAGCTTTTCCAGCTACTCCTGATGTAGGTGCTTTTTTAGCTCCAACAGATGCTACTAATGCAGCGTCAGCTTGTAACTCTTCATCAAATTTGAATTCAGCATTTCTTTCTCTTAAAATTTCTCCAGCTCTCTTAACAACATCAACTGAATCATGCTTAGCAGATCCTTTTGTTGAGAATGTTAATAATGCTACTCTTGGATCTAATCCAGCTACTGATGCTGCTGTTGCTGCTGCTTCTGTAGCTATATCTGCTAATTGCTCAGATGTTGGCTCAGGAATAACTGCACAGTCTCCAACTACTAAAATTTCTCCATAAGTATCTACATTATATTTTAATTCTAACATCATTACAGATGAAACTGTTTTTAATCCAGGTTTTGTTCCTACTACTTGTAATCCAGCTCTTAATACATTAGCTGTTGGTGAATCTGATCCTGAAACCATTCCAGAAACGTCTCCCATTTTTACCATCATAGCACCAAAGAAGTTAACATCAGTTGTTAATGTTTTTTCTGCTTGCTCAGGTGTCATTCCTTTTTTAGCTCTTAATTCACAAAGCTTTTCAACATATGAAGCTAATTTTTCAGATGTTTTTGGATCTACAATCTCAACACCTTCTAAAGATACTCCGTATCCTGCTGCTGCTTTTGTTATTTCATCAACATTTCCTATTAAAACTGGAACTGCTACTTTTTCCTCTACGATTCCTGCTGCTGCTCTGATAACTCTCTCATCAGTAGCTTCAGGAAGTACTATTTTGTTCCCTAAAGTTCTTGCTTTTTCTTTAATTTGAACGATTATGCTCACATTAAGCCTCCTTAAAAATTTATACATAATGCCTAAATAGTAATTAACCCATACTTTATTTGACTATTATTTTTCAAATATATATTAACAAATTTTATATACTTTTACAACAATATTTCGTTTTTTTTAACTATTTAATCAAAAATTGCATTAATATACTCTTTTCCATTAAACTCTCTTAAATCATCTATTCCTTCACCAACACCTATATATTTTATAGGTTTTTTAAGTTCATCAGATATACTAAACAGTATTCCACCTTTAGCTGTTCCATCTAATTTAGTTACAATAAATCCTGTTAATTTTGTAACCTCATTAAATACTCTTGCTTGGATAAGTCCATTTTGTCCTGTTGTTCCATCTATTACTAAAATAGATTCATAATCATCGTTATTTAATTTCTTCTTAATTATATTATTTAATTTTTCCAACTCTTTCATTAAATTATTTTTATTATGAAGTCTTCCAGCTGTATCAATTATTACTATATCAGCATTTTTTTCATCTCCAGCTTTTAAAGTATCAAAAACAACTGCTCCAGGATCTGACCCCTCTGGATGCTTTATCAACTCAGCACCTGCTCTATTTGCCCATTCTTCAAGTTGTTCTACTGCTGCTGCTCTAAATGTATCTGCTGCTCCTATTACAACTTTTTTACCCTCTTTTACATATTTTGACGCTATTTTTCCAATTGTTGTTGTTTTTCCAACTCCATTAACTCCTACAACTAAAATAACATTCATTTTTTCTTTACTTACATCCAATTGAGTATTTTCTACTATTAAATAATTTGCAAGTACATCTTTTAAAACAGGATAAACATCTTCAGGTTTTTTTACTCCTCTATTTTTCACTTCAACTTTTAAATCTTTAACAATTTTTAAAGTCATTTCAATTCCAATATCAGATTGTACCAAGATGTCTTCTAACTCTTCGTACATCTCACCATCAACAATTGATTTTTCTGAAAATAAATTTTTTAAAGAACCAAAAAGACCCTCTCTTGATCTAAAAAGTTTTTCTTTCAATGATGAAAGGAAACCTTTTTTTTCAACCTTTGGTTTCTCTGCATAAAGAGATTTCTCTTCAGAGATTAACTCTTCTTGAAATTTTTCATTTTCTAAAACAACTTTTCCTGCTATTTCTTCCTCTTTTATATCTTCTTCTTTTTTATTTTTTTCTAATTCTTTAATATTTTCTAGCTCTTCATCTAAAATTTCTTCTTCTAATTTTATATGCTCTTTTTCTAGTTCTTCCTTTTTTTCCTCTTTTTTTCTCCCAAAAAGTCTATTAAAAAATCCCATATTAAAATCCTCCGCTTTTATTTAGATACTATATGTCTAACTGCTAGTATGCCCATCACTGCAGCAATATTTAATCCACTTCCGTATCCTGAGCTATCCCCAGCTGCATATAGTCCCTTTATATTTGTTTCCATATTTGCATCTATTGTTATTCTTGTGCTTCTAAATTTAATTTCAGGGAAGTATAACAATAAATCACTTGATGCAAATCCTGGTGTTATTTTATCATGAACTTCTATAAATTCAATAATATTATCAAGTATTCTTTTTGGACAAGCAAGAGATATATCTCCAGCTACATAATCCTCTGTTGTCGGAATAATATTTAATCTTGCTATTGTTTGATCAGTTGATCTTCTTCCAACTTTTAAGTCTCCATAAGATTGGACTAAAATTTTCCCATCAGTTAACATTGATGACATTTTAGCTATTGCTGTTGCGTATTCAAATGGTTGTTTAAATGGTTCTGTAAATGTTTTTGTACATAGCAATGCTAAATTTGTATTTTGAGACTTCTTATCTTTATAAGCATGTCCATTTGCTAATACAACATCATCACTATGTTTTTCAGCTGCAATAAATCCACTTGGATTTGAGCAGAAAGTTCTCATTTTATCTCTATATTTTGTTGTATGATAGATCATTTTAGCTTCATAGAAATTCTCATTAATATCTTTCATAACAATATCTGGAATTTCTACTCTTACTCCTAAATCAACTGCTCCTGTTTCATAAGATACTCCAGATTCTTCACACATTTCCATCAACTTTTTAGCCCCACTTCTTCCAAGACCAATTATTATGTTTTTTCCAAAATATGTTTCCATCTCATTTTGTTTGTTTAAAACATTTATACCTTTAATTTCACCATTTTCTATTATCAATGAATCAGCTGATTTTTCTGTAACAAATTCTACTCCTGCCTCTAGTAAATAATCAACTAACTTTGTATATAACTCTCTAGATCCATCTGTTCCCAAGTGCATAGTTGGAGTATCAACCAATTGTACATTATTTTCTATACATCTTTTTTTTATGTCTAACATAGTTTGATTATATTCAAGACCTGAAGGTTTTTCATCAAATCCAAAATCTTTATAAATATCCGCAACATATTTTATTGTATCATTTACTAATGATTTACCTGTTAGTATATGAACATCTCCACC
>NZ_CAMQYW010000015.1 GCF_947039425.1 uncultured Cetobacterium sp.
ATCTACACCAGGACGTACACTCTTTCCCTACACGACGCTCTTCCGATCTAGCCATAACTTCAACAAAATCGTAAGAAACAACTCCTTTATCCAAACTTTCTAACAATTTACGAGCATTTCCCAATCCATTAACAATAGCTGCATTTAAATGTATATTTTCAATATCTATAGTTAATTCTTTCCAAGGATTATTTCCTCTTAAAATATCAAAGGAATCAGGAGGAGGATTACTACCTGTAATAGCGAAATATGCAGTTCTTAAAGCAGCTTCAGTAACCCCACCACTACTACCAAAAATAACTCCTGATCCACTTGTATTTTTAGCTGGAAAATCAAATTCAGCCTCTTTAAGTTCTTTTGGAATAATTTGCTCTGATCTTAAAATTCTATTAAGTTCTCTAGTTGTTATAACAACATCAACAGCTTTTTCATCTTCATTAATAAAATCATGTTCACACTCATCTTTTTTTGCAAGACAAGGCATAATAGAGATTGAAAATATTTTTTTAGAATCTAAATTTAATTTATCTGCAAAATATGTTTTAGCAAGAGATCCAAACATCTGTTGTGGAGATTTTGCACTAGATAAGTTATCTACCATATGTGGGAATTCAGATTTTAAAAATCTAATCCATCCAGGACAACATGATGTAAAAAGAGGTAATTTTTCAGTTTCTCTATGATTTAATTTTTTAAGAAGTTCATTAGCCTCTTCCATAATAGTTAAATCAGCACTAAAAGTTGTATCAAAAACATAATTAAAACCGATTTTTTTAAGTGCATATACAAGCTTATTAATATTTAAAGTTTCATCATTTGGATAATTTTCAGCCCAAGAAGTTCTAATAGCTGGAGCTATTTGTACAATTGTAGTTATATTGGGATCATTTAATGCATCAAAAATTTTATCAACATCATTTCTTTCTCTTAAGGCACCAACAGGACAGTTAACTATACATTGACCACATAGAGAGCAGTTAGAGTCTTCAATAGAACAGTTTCCTTTTATCCCAACAGTTGTTCTAGAACCAGTTCCAACTAAGTTCCACACATTTAAACTCTGAATTTTATCACAAACTTGAATACATCTCATACACTTGATACATTTTTCAGCATCTTTAATTAAAGGGAAGTTTTGATTCCATTTTTCTTTTTTAAATTTGTTTTTGTATGGAATTTCTAATATTCCAGAATCAGTTGCAACTTTTTGAAGTAAACAGTTATCACTTCTAACACAAGTAGCACACTGAAAATTATGTTGAGATAAAATTAAAGAGATATTAATTTTTCTAGCTTCTCTAACTTTTTGAGTGTTAGTAAATATGCTCATTCCTTCTGTAACAATATTATTACAAGAAGTTACAAGTCTATCAATACCTTCAACTTCAATAGAACATATTTTACAAGCTCCTATTTCATTTAAATCTTTTAAATGACAAAGTTTAGGAATAGAAAACCCAGCAATTTTACTAGCTTCTAAAATAGTAGTTCCATCAGGAACTGATACATTTATATTATTAACTTTTAAATTTACCATTTATTAGATCTACCCCCTTTTAGAATACCTAGTCCAAAATGATCGCAACGTAAACATCTTCCAGCTTCTTGTTTAGCTTCTTCTTTTGTCATACAAAGTTCAACTAAATTAAAATCAGCGACTCTTTCTTTTTCACTTCTTTCCTTTAAGTTAACTCTACCACATGGTTCTTTATCATAATAATTAGGAATAGGAATATCAACATCACAGAAAATAGAATGATTATATCCTAAATAGTTATCAATATTAGCAGCGGCAACTTTACCAGCTTCTATGGCTTTAATAACTGTAGCTGGACCAGTAACACAGTCTCCACCAGCATAGAATCCAGGAATATTTGTGAAACCACTCCACTCTAAAGAATTAATAGTTCCACGATTAGTAGGAATACCATAATTTTTAAAAGTTTCTAGTTCGATTGCTTGACCAATAGCAATTATAACTTTATCACAAGGAATATCTATTTCAGGTGAGTCTGAATTAAGTGGTTTTGGTCTACCATTTTGAACAGGTCCTATAATTTGAGGTTTTAATGATAAAGAGATAACTTGGTTTTCATTATTTGTATTTATTTTAAGAGGGGAGATAAGAGGGAGAATTTCAACGCCTTCAGACACAGCTCCATGAATCTCTTCAGCTAGAGCAGTCATATCTTCTATTCTTCTTCTATAAACTACTTTAACAGATTTAGCACCCATACGAATTGATGATCTAGCCGCATCCATAGCTACATTTCCACCACCAATAACAATAATGTCTTTATCTTTAAAATCACTAATTTTATCATCACCAATATCTCTTAAAAGAGATAAAGATGGAATAACACCTTCTGCATCTTCACCTGGAATACCTAAAGATTTATAAGCATGAGCTCCAATTGAGATATAAAGAGCATCAAAATCATTTTCTAGTTGCTCAATAGAATATTCTTTACCTATAGACACATTAGTAATTGCTTTAATTCCAGTTGATAATATAAAATCAATTTCTCTATCTAAAATTTCTCGAGGAAGTCTATAGCTTGGAATTCCATATCTAAGCATTCCACCTAATTTTTTTCTTTGTTCAAAAATAGTAACAGAGTGTCCCATAAGGCTTAGGTAATAAGCTGCACTTAAACCTCCAGCTCCACCACCAATAATTGCAATGTTTTTATCTGTTTTTTCTGCAATATGATGTTTGTGCTCATAACTTGCATTGTCAACAGCCATTCTTTTTAATCCTTTAATATTTATAGCATCATCAATTATTTTTCTTCTACATCTTGCTTCACATGGTTTTTCACAAACTAATGCGCAAACTGAGGGTAATGGGTTATCTTTTCTAATTAATTTAATAGCATCGTCATATCTTTCCTCTTTAACAAGAGCTATATATCCTGGAATATCAACACCAGCAGGACATAAAGTTATACATGGAACACTTTGAGAAACTTCACAAGTACATTTTCCATGCTCTATATGATTTAAAAAATCGTCTTTAAATCCTTTAAGACCATTTAAAACAGCATTAGCTGCTTCGTAACCAATGGCACAATCAGCAGAAAAGAAGATAGTTTTAGCTGTAGTTTCAATTAATTTTAATGCATCTTCCTGTGCTTCACCATCTAAAATACTATCTAACAGAGTTTCAAGTTGCTCTAATCCAATTCTACAAGGGCTGCATTTTCCACAACTTTGAGCTCTACACATTTTTAGAAAGGCTGAAGTAATATCAACAGGGCAGAGTCCTGGTGGACTAGCAGCAATTCTTCTTTCAAGTTCTGTGTAAAGATTTTCAACAGATATTTGAGATTTATCAATAACACCGATATTTAATCTACTCATTTAATCCTCCTTAAATTTTATAGTACAATATAAAGCAATTATCTATGTTATACTCTAAAAAAGGTCAAATGTCAAAAAATGATTACATAGTAATCAAAAAATGGACAACTCAAAAGCATAAATATTAAAAAAAAGAGAAATAAATTTGACAATCAGAAGATAATGTATTATATACCATTAGTAGTGGTAGGAAAAAAATGTATTAAACAGGAGGAATTTTAATGAAAGCGTTTGAAATTATGGAAAAGTTTGCACACGAACAAGTGGTATATTTTCATGACAAAGAAACAGGATTAAAAGGAATTACTTGTATACATAACACAACTTTAGGACCTGCTTTAGGGGGAACAAGACTTTGGAATTACGAAAGTGAAGAAGATGCATTAATAGATGTAACAAGATTAGCAAGAGGAATGACATATAAAGCAGCAGCAGCTGGTTTGAATTTAGGGGGAGGAAAGACTGTTTTAATTGGAGACTCTAAAAAAGTTAAAAGTGAGGGATACTTTAGAGCTTTAGGAAGATTTGTACAGAGTTTAAATGGTAGATATATAACTGCAGAAGATGTTAATACATCAACAAAGGATATGATGTATATAGCTATGGAAACAGATCATGTTGTTGGTCTTGTTGGGAAAAGTGGAAATCCATCACCTGTAACAGCTCTTGGAGTTTTACATGGAGTTAGGGCTGCATTATATGAAAAGTTTGGTTCAGATAGTTTAGAAGGAAAAACATTTGCAGTTCAAGGGGCAGGACAAACTGGGTATTTCTTAATAAAATATTTATTAGGGGATAATGAACTTAAAGACAAAGCTAAAAAAGTATATTTTACAGAGATAAATACTGATTATATAGAAAGAATGAAAAGAGAACATCCAGAAGTGGAGTTTGTAAATAAAGATGAGATATACTCATTAAATGTAGATGTGTTTTCACCATGTGCATTGGGAGGAGTATTAAATGATGATACAATACCTTTATTAAACTGTCCTATAGTTGCAGGAAGTTCTAATAATGTATTAAAAGAAGAGAGACATGGAGAGGAACTTAAAAAAAGAGGAATTTTATATACTCCAGATTTTGTAATAAATGCAGGAGGATTAATAAATGTTTATCATGAGTTAAATGGATATAATGAAGCTAGAGCTTTAGCAGAAGTTAAGTTAATTTTTGATAGATTATTAGATATTTTTAAAATTGCAAAAGAGGAAGATATTCCAGTAAATATTGCAGCAATAAAGTTTGCTGAAAAAAGAATTGAAACAATGAAACAAGTAAGATCTAATTATATTCCTAGGTAGGTGCAAAATGAATGATTTTTCATTAGTTTTAGAAAAGTGCAAAAACTTAAAAGAGAAGAAAATACCAGTGGTAGTATGTGCTCAAGAAGAGGAGCTATTAAAGAGTATTTGTAAATGTTTAAAAGAAAACATAGTAAAAAAACCAATATTAATTGGAGATAAAAATAAAATAGAAACTATTTTATTAAATGAAAAAGAAAATTTAGATGAATTTAAAATAGTTAATATTTTAGATAAAATAGAAGCTAGTGAAAAAGCAGTGGAATATATATTAAATGATACTGGTGATTTTTTAATTAAGGGATTAGTTGACACTTCGATTATTTTAAAGGCTATTTTAAATAAAAAAGAGGAACTATCACAGGGAAAAGAGATATTCTTTTCCCATGTTGCTCTTGTAAAAGTAGATAAACTAGATAGATTATTTTTATTAAGTGATGCAGCCATGAATATATCTCCAGGTGTAAAAGAGAAAATTAAAATAATTGAAAATACATTAATAGTATCAAAAGCTTTAAATATAGAAAATCCAAAAATTGCACTAATAGCTGCAAAGGAAAAGGTTTCTAAAAAAATGATTGCAACATTAGATGCAAAAGAGATTACAGATTATTATAAAAATACAAATTATATAGTTGAAGGACCACTTGCACTAGATAATGCTATTTCAAAAAAATCTGCAGAGATAAAAGGACTAGAGGGAAAAATAAAAGGTGATGCAGATATTTTAATAATGCCAAATATAGAAGCGGGAAATATATTTTATAAATCCCTAACTTATTTATCTAATAGTCAAATAGCAGGTATATTAGTTGGAGCAAAGGTTCCAATAGTGATTACATCAAGAGCAGATAATGAAGAGAGTAAATTTTTATCAATAGCTTTAGCTACATTAGTTTAAGGGAGGGTTAAGGTTGTCAAAATTTCAAGTTAAATTTAATGAAGAAAAATGTAAAGGGTGTGGACTTTGTACTATTTACTGCCCTGTTAAAATAGTAAAATTAGATGAAGGTAGAATAAATTTAAAAGGCTATACACCATCTATGGTAACTAATATGGATAAATGTGTAGGGTGCACAAATTGTGCAATAATGTGTCCAGATTTAGTTATTGAAGTTATAAAAAATGAGGTGGTGTAAAATGGAAAAATTGTTAATGAAAGGGAATGAAGCAATAGGAACCGCAGCAATAAAATCAGGATGCAAGTATTTTTTCGGTTATCCAATAACACCTCAAAATGAGATTCCAGAGTTTATGTCAAAGGAACTTCCAAAAGTTGGTGGATGTTTTATTCAAGCAGAATCAGAAGTAGCAGCAGTAAATATGGTTTATGGTGCAGCAGGAACAGGAGCAAGATGCATGACTTCATCATCATCTCCAGGAATGTCTTTAAAACAAGAGGGTATATCTTATTTAGTAGGAGCAGAACTTCCTTGTTTAATAGTTAATGTTATGAGAGGAGGGCCAGGATTAGGAGGAATACAACCTTCACAAGCTGATTATTTTCAAGCTACAAGAGGAGGAGGAAATGGTGACTATTATATGCCAGTATTTGCTCCTGCAACAGTACAGGAAACTGTTGATTTAATTGAAAAAGGATTTGATTTAGCTGATGAATATAGAACTCCTGTTATGATGTTGATAGATGGAATGACTGGACAGATGATGGAACCAGTAAGATTTTCAGAAAATGAAAATAAAAAGAAAGTAGATAAACCTTGGGCTACTACAGGAACAAAAGGAAAGAGAAAACCAAATATTATTAACTCTCTTTATTTAAAGCCTGAAGAGTTAGAAAAACATTGTGATAGATTATTTGAAAAATACGATAAAATTAAAGAAGAACATTGTCTATGGGAAGAAAACCATTTAGATGATGCAGAGATTGTTCTAGTGGCTTATGGAACAACTTCAAGAATTACTAAAAATGTAATGAATAGTTTAAGAGAAAAAGGAAAGAAAGTTGGAATGATTAGACCGATAACAGTATGGCCATTTCCTTATAAGGCAATAGAAGAGTTAAAAGATAATGTAAAGGATATATTAGTTGTAGAAATGAGTAAGGGACAAATGATAGAAGATGTAAGACTTGGAAATGAAGGAAGAAAAAAAGTACATTTTTATGGAAGAACAGGTGGGATGATACCAACACCAGAAGAGATTGCTCTTAAAGTTGAAGAAATTTTAGAAAAGGGAGGAAATAAATAATGGTGGCAGGTTACAAAAAAACAAAGGGAATATTAGATGTAGACACTCATTATTGCCCTGGATGTACGCATGGAATAATACATAAATTGGTTGGAGAGGTTTTAGATGAACTAGGAGTCCTAGGAGATACTGTAGGAGTAGCTCCAGTTGGATGTTCAGTATTAGCTTATAAATATTTTAATTGTGATATGCATGAGGCTGCTCATGGAAGAGCACCAGCAGTAGCAACTGGAATAAAAAGAGTATTACCAGAAAATGTAGTTTTTACTTATCAAGGAGATGGAGATTTAGCTTCTATTGGAGCTGCAGAAATAGTTCATGCAGCAGCTAGAGGAGAAAAATTCACAACAATATTTGTAAATAATGCAATATATGGAATGACTGGTGGACAAATGGCTCCAACAACACTTATTGGTCAAAAAACAACAACATCTCCATACGGAAGAGATGTAATACTACAAGGGGCACCAATAAAAATATCAGAGATGTTATCTACTTTAGATGGAGTTCATTATATAGAAAGAGTTTCAGTTCATGATCCTGCAAATATTAGAAAGGCTAAAAAAGCAATAAAGAAAGCTTTTGAATTGCAGTTACAAGGAAAAGGGTTTTCACTAATTGAAGTTTTATCAACATGTCCTACGAACTGGGGAAAAACTCCTGCTGTATCTTTAGAATGGTTAAAAGAGAATATGATACCTTTATATCCTTTAGGTGTATATAAAGACAAGGAGGCAAATGATGGTAAAAAATAATGAAGCAATTATATTTTCAGGATTTGGTGGACAGGGTGTAATGTCAATTGGAAAGTTAGTGGCATATTCTGGAATGCTTGAAGATAAAGAGGTTTCATGGCTTCCTTCATATGGACCTGAAATGAGGGGAGGAACAGCAAACTGTTCTGTACTTGTATCTACAGATGTAATAGGATCTCCTATAATAACAAATAATGCAACATCAGTAATTGCTATGAATTTGCCATCATTAAAGAAATTTGAAAGTTCATTAGTTAAAGATGGTCTTCTTTTAGTTAATTCATCTTTAGTTAATGAAAAAGCCCAAAGAGATGACATTAGAAGTTATTATATACCTGCTAATGAGTTAGCTTTAGAAAAGTGTGATAATGTTAAAGTTGCAAATATGATAATGCTAGGAGCTTATTTAGAAATAAATCAAATTGTAAATAAAGAGAGTGTTTTAAATGCTTTTGTTAAGGTTTTTGGTGAAAATAAAAGAAATCTATTGCCATTAAATGAAAAGGCATTGGAGATTGGAAGTGAATTTATAAAAAAGGAACTTCAAAATGTTAAATAAAAAAAGTATTATTTTATGTGGGCATTATGGTAGTGGAAAATCTGAAATTGCATCAAATATTGCACTTAAGTCTAATTGTGAAAAGAAAAAGTTTTATGATTTAGATATAGTTAACCCATATTTTAGAAATAATTTACTTGTTGAAAAATTTAAAGAGAATGGGATTAAATTTATTTCAGGAACTGTGGATGGTCAAAATGCAGACTTACCATCATTACCAAATATAAATATACAAAATGATGAAAAGGTTATAATAGATTTGGGTGGTGATTCTGTAGGAGCTAAGGTACTAAAGTCATATTCACAGAATAAATTTAAAGATAAAAATATAGAGTTAGTAATTGTTATAAATTGTAATAGATTTGAAACTAAGGATGAATTGGGAGTTGTAAAATACATTCAAAATATTCAAGATGTTTTAAAGATGAAAATAACAGGATTAATATCAAATACCCATTTATTAAAAGAAACAACAGTAAATGATATATTAAAAGGGTATGAAATAGTAAAAAAAATAGAAGAAAAATATGAGATACCCATTTTAGCAGTAACATATCCTAAAGATTATGTAAAAGAAGATAGTTTAGAAAAAGAGATTACAGATATTTTTTTAAAAGAAAAATTATTTCCTTTGGATCTTAACTTAAGAGAAAAATGGATGAGTTAAATATATTTAAGGGAGTGAAAAATTGGAAAAATTTAATATTTTAACAATAAATCCTGGATCTACATCAACTAAGATTTCCTATTTTTATGAAGATGGAAGAGAGATAAAAGAGGAATTACATCATGAAAGTGAAGAGTTACAAAAGATGAATCAAGAAGATGAAATAGAATATAGATTAAGTTTAATTAATAATAGTTTAAATAAAAATTTAGTGGATATGAATAAAACTCATGCTGTTGTAGGAAGAGGAGGGTTATTAAAACCTTTAAAAAGTGGAACATATTCAGTGAATGAAGAAATGTTAATAGATTTGAAAAGTGGAGTATATGGAAAACATGCATCTAATTATGGAGGAATTCTTGCACAAAAGATCTCTTTACTATATAATATTCCAGCATATATAGTAGATCCTGTTGTAGTGGATGAGATGTCAGATATAGCTAAAATATCTGGTATTCCAGAGATACCAAGAAAATCTATTTTTCATGCTTTAAATCAAAAAGCTGTAGCAAAGGTTCATTGTGAAAAAATAAATAAAAAATATAATGAATCTTCTTTAATTGTGGCTCATATGGGTGGAGGAGTTCCAGTTGGGTTACATTATAATGGAGAAGTTATTGATGTTAATAATGCTCTTGATGGAGATGGACCATTTTCCCCAGAAAGGTCAGGAGGAGTTCCAATAGGTGATTTTTTTAAAGGATTTTATAATGAAGAGTACTCAAAAGATTTTTTATTAAAAAGAATAAAAGGTCAAGGTGGAATTGTTGGTTATTTAGGGACAAATAATGTAAAAAAAATTGTAGAAGATATAAAAGCTGGCAATATTGAAGCAAAAAAAATAATAGATGCAATGTGTTACCAAATAGCTAAAGAGATTGGAGGATTGTCCACTATATTATCTGGGAATATTGATAATATAATTTTAACTGGTGGAATGGCATATTCTGATTATATTATTTCTAAAATAAAGGAAAAAATATCTTTTATATGTGAGGTAATTGTTATTCCAGGTGAAAATGAGATGTTATCATTATATCATGGAGGATGCAGAGTTCTTTCTAAAGAGGAAAGTGTTAAAAGTTATTAATATAAATGAAGAAGGAAAGGTCTTCTGCCTTTCCTTCTTTTGTTATTTTTTGAAGTTTAACTGATAAAAATTAGGATTATTAATAGGAGATTGAATATATCCTTCAACTTCATTAATGTTTACACCTGCATTTGCAAGTTGGAAATAGATAGGGAAAATAGGTACTTCATCATTCATTATATCTTGAGCTTTAGCATAAAGACTTTTTCTCTTTTCGTTATCTAATTCAATTTTTCCATTTTCTAAAAGAGAATCAAATTCATTATGAACGAAGAAACTTCTATTACCAGGCATACCGATCATAGAACTATGTAACATAGCAGAAAGACCATAGTCAGCATCTCCAGAAGAGTTAGACCAACCCATAAAATAAATGTCAGCATCTCCTCTGCCAGTAGTAGTTAAAAAAGCACCCCACTCTAACTGTTCAATAGACATGTTTATTCCAACTTCTTTAAGCTGTGCTTGAATAACTGTTGCCAATTGAGTATTTGTTTCACTAGATGTTGTAATTAATCTTAAATTTAATCCATTTTCAAAACCAGCTTTCTTTAGTAACTCTTTTGACTTATTAGGATTATAATCCAATGACCTTGCTTCTTTAGAGTGTCCAAAAACTCCAGGTCCAAGTAAACTATGAGCTTTTTCTACAGAATTAAACATAATTGATTCAATGATAGAATCTCTATCAATTGCGTGAATAACTGCGTGTCTTATATTTTTATTTTTTAATTGACCATTTCCTGTATTTAATCCAATATAAGAAACACCTAATCCACTTGTTTCGTAAAGTTTTAATTTTTTGTCTTCTAATACAGATTTTCTAGCAATAGAAGTTATATCCATAGAAACTTGAATTTCTCCTGTTTGTAAACCAATAACTCTACTATTTTCTTCAGGAACATTTCTAACGTGGATATTTTTTATTTTAGCAGGACCTCTAAAGTAATCATTAAACCTAGTTAAAATAACTCTATCTCCAGTTTTCCACTCTTGCATTTTATAAGGACCAGTTCCCATTGGTTTTTGAGCATAATCAGAATTAGTAGTATTATATTCT
Organism: uncultured Cetobacterium sp.; assembly: GCF_947039425.1. Lineage (GTDB taxonomy): Bacteria > Fusobacteriota > Fusobacteriia > Fusobacteriales > Fusobacteriaceae > Cetobacterium_A. The sequence continues at coordinate 11,007 of NZ_CAMQYW010000015.1, forward strand.
TTATTCATAATAGATGCTGTAATATGACTAAGATGATGGAAAAGAGCTCCAAAAGGTTTTTTAGTAACGATAATAGCAGTATAGTCATCTGGAGTTTCTACTTTTTCAATTAATTCATAAAGTGTACCAACAGAAGGAGATTTTATTGCTGTTTCTAAACTATATTTAACATCTTTTGATGTTAAAGGAGTACCATTTTGAAATTTTATATTTTTTCTTAATTTGAATACGGTTCTAGTATCACTTTCATTAGTCCAGCTTTCAGCAAGACCTGGAATAATTTCAAGGTTTTCATTTTTTTCAACAAGTCGATCAAAGACATTTGCTAAAACTCTTCTGGAATAGACATCTGTAGCAGAATGTGGATCTAAGGTTCTAAGTTCTGATCCTTGAGCAAATTGAAGAGTATCTTTTGCTTGTTTTTGTTTTTCACCTCCGCAACTAATGAATAAAAAGCTTCCTAATACAATTAGTAAAAGTTTTTTCATATTCCCTCCCTTTGAATAAAATAAAAGAATGTTAATATTATATACTACTTTTATTTTTATAAATCAATAGACAAAAATAATAAAAAAATATACTAAAGTAAAATCATGTGCTATTATGAATGAGTATTTTAATTTAAGTATGTTTTTTAGAATAAAAATGTTCTTATACAGAAAATAAAAAATGTAAATAGTTCAGAAAATAAAAAAATATGAGACAAAATATAAATGATAAGATCAAAAATTCATTTATGAAATAAATAAGTAAATAGGATTAGTATATAGAGATATAATGTTCTTTTAATATACTTTTATGTTAAAATTAGAATTTTACATACTGTTAAAATTCTGATTTTTTTTTATAAATGTTATTGATTCTTAAGGTAAAAGAATTATTGATATTGTAAAAATTAAAGAAAGTTAATTTTTTTAGCTTGGAATAGAAAGTTAAGTATGTTATATTTTTAATTGAAGGAAAAATAATTAAATTTATAGGAGGAAATAAAGATGAAATCTTTAAAAATTGCATGTACAAAAGAAACTATGCAGTATATATCTTCAACTAGAGAATTAGTTTTAGCAGAAAATACAGACTACACAGACGTTGCTGCAGTAATATTAGGAGAAAATGATATTAAACTAATAGAAACTGTAAATGAAACTAAGTTTGGTGTTCCTGTATTTGTTATATCAAAAGAAACTAATAAATTAAATGGAGAATTAGCAAAAAAAATTAATCATATAATTGATATTAATGAATTTGATAAAACAAGACATAATCATGAAATTGAAACAGCGGCTAAAAATTATGAGGATAAAATTTTACCTCCATTTTTTAAAGTTTTAGATGAATATGCATTAAGAGGAAATTTACAATTTGATTGTCCAGGTCACCAAGGAGGACAATATTTCCGTAAACATCCAGCAGGAAGATATTTATATGAGTATTTTGGAGAGAATATATTTAGAGCTGATATATGTAATGCAGACGTTGAATTGGGAGATCTATTAATTCATGAAGGACCAGCTATGGATGCAGAAGTTCATGCTGCTAAAGTTTATAATGCAGATAAAACATATTTTGTAATGAACGGTACAAGTACTTCAAATTCAGTGGCTATAAAATCAGCAGTAGCACCAGGAGATTTAGTTTTATTTGATAGAAATAACCATAAATCAGTATATAATTCAGCTTTAGTTTCAGCAGCAGGAAAAGCTGTTTACTTAGAAACAGCACGTAATCCTTTTGGATTTATTGGTGGAATAGATGCACATTGTTTTGATGAAACTTATTTAAGAGAACAAGCAGCAAAAGTTGATCCTGAGAAAGCTAAACAAGAAAGACCATTTAGATTAGCGGTAATTCAACTTGGTACATATGATGGAACAATATATAATGCAAGACAAGTTGTTGATAAAATAGGACATCTTTGTGATTATATTTTATTTGACTCTGCATGGGTAGGATATGAGCAATTTATTCCTATGATGAAAGATTGTTCACCTTTATTATTAGAGTTAACTGAAAAAGACCCAGGAATATTAGTAACACAATCAATTCACAAACAACAAGCTGGATTCTCACAAACATCACAAATACATAAAAAAGATAGTCATTTAAAAGGACAAAAACGTTATATTGATCATAAACGTTTCAATAATGCTTATATGTTATATGCTTCAACAAGTCCATTCTATCCATTATTTGCAGCTTTAGATGTAAATGCTAGAATGCAAGATGGAGAAGCAGGAAGAAGATTATGGGCTGATTGTATTAAAGTTGGAGTAGAAGCAAGAAAGGATGTTTTAAACAATTGTACTTTACTTAGACCATTTGTTCCACCATTTGTAGATGGAAAAAAATGGGAAGAGTATCCAACAGAAGAGATTGCAAATAATATTGAATTCTTTAAATTCCATCCAGGAGAAAAATGGCATTCATTTGAAGGATATGGAGAAAATCAATACTTTGTTGACCCTAATAAATTTATGTTAACAACACCAGGAATTGATGTTGCAACTGGAGAATATGAAGACTTTGGAATTCCAGCAACAATACTTGCTAATTATTTAAGAGAAAATGGAATTATTCCTGAGAAAAACGATTTAAACTCAATATTATTCTTAATGACACCAGCAGAAACTACAACAAAAATGAAAGAGTTAGTTGCTCAATTTATTAGATTTGAAAAATTAGTAAAAGAAGACGCAATGTTAAAAGATGTACTTCCAAGAATTTACAAAAATAATGAAAAACGTTATGAGGGATATACAATAAGAAGATTATGTCAAGAGATGCATAATTTCTATAAAGAAAATGAAGCAAAAACTTATCAGAAAAAATTATTTAGATCAGCTTATTTACCAGAAGTTGCAATGACTCCATATGAAGCTAATATAGAGTTAATTAAAAATAATGCAGAATTAGTACCATTAACTGATATAGTAGGTAGAATAGCATTAGAAGGGGCATTACCATATCCACCAGGTGTATTTTGTGTAGTTCCAGGAGAAAAATGGAATGATGTTGCACAAAAATATTTCTTAACATTACAAGAAGGAATTAACAATTTCCCAGGATTCTCTCCAGAAATTCAAGGAGTCTATTTAGAGAAAGAAGAAGATAAGGTTAGAGCATATGGTTATGTTTTAACTGAAAATAACTAAGTCTAAAAAAGAGCAGAGGGGTTTTAAATATGGAACAAAATAAAAGTAAGATGAGTGTCCTACAATTAACAATTATAACGGCAATAAACATGATGGGATCAGGTATTATAATGTTACCAACAAAGTTAGCACAAGTTGGAACAATGTCAATTCTCTCATGGGTAATAACAGTACTTGGAGCAATGGCATTAGCTTATTCATTTGCTCAATGTGGTATGTTTAGTAAAAAAGAGGGAGGAATGGGAGGATATTCTGAATATTCTTTTGGTAAGTCTGGAAACTTTATGGCAAACTATACATATGGAGTATCGTTATTAATTGCCAATGGAGCTATTGCAATATCAGCAGTTGGATATGCAACAGTTTTATTGGGTGTTGAATTAACACCTTTTGCAGTTGTTTTATGGACAATAGGAACTTTATGGTTAGCTACAGTTTTAAATTTTGGTGGAGCAAGTATAACTGGAAAATTAAGTTCTGTAACAGTATGGGGTGTAATTATACCAGTACTTGGAATAAGTGTATTTGGATGGCACTGGTTTAGTGGAGAGCTTTATACAAGTTCATGGAATCCAAACCATTTATCATTATTTAATGGAATTAGTCAATCTATTTCAATAACATTATGGGCATTTTTAGGTTTAGAATCAGCATCAGCTAATATGGATGCAGTTGATAATCCTAAGAGAAATGTACCAATAGCATGTTTAGGAGGAACTATAGGAGCAGCAATAATCTATATAGTTTCAACAAACGTTATGGCAGGGATTGTACCTAATATTGATTTGTTAAATTCAAATGCTCCATTTGGACTAGCATTTTCAAGAATGTTTAATCCAACAATTGGAAAAATAGTTATGGCATTAATGATTATGTCATGTTTTGGATCTTTACTTGGATGGCAGTTTACAATTGCTCAAGTGTTTAAAGGGTCAGCAAATGAAGGATTTTTCCCTAAAGTATTTGGAAAATTAACAAAGAATGGAGTTCCATTAATTGGAATGTTAATAATAACAGTAATTCAAAGTTTATTAACACTAATGACAATGAGTCCAACTTTATCAAAACAATTTTACGTTTTAGTAAATTTAGCTGTAGTAACAAATGTAATTCCATATTTATTATCTATGGCCTCAGTTAAAGTATTACAAAAAGATAGTGGTGTAATTTCATCAAAAGCTTCAGTAACTAATTTAATTGCATTAATAGCTTCAATATATAGTTTGTACGCATTGTATACTGCTGGATTTGAAGCAATGATGTATGGGTCAATTGTAACTTTTGCAGGATGGACATTATATGGATGTATTTCATATAAATATGATTTAAAAAAAGTTGATTAGTAAGTAAATAAATGAAAACAGATCAGGATTATCTGATCTGTTTTTTTATTAAATATATAATGAATAAAATAAGGGCAAAAAGTAGTGGAATAAAGAAATAACAAAGTCTATATATTAGTAAAGATCCTAAAATGATATTTGTAGAATAAAACTTGCTCAATAAAGATAAGGCTACAAGATCAAAAATTCCAATACCTCCAGGAACATTACTAATAATTCCAATAAACTGTGCTGTTATAAAAATTGTGAAAAAATAAAAAAATGACAATGAATTATTTGTAGGAAGAGCAAAATAAAAAACTAAACTAATTGCAATCCAATCGCTCAAGGCAAGAATTATTCTAAAAATAAAAAGCTTGAGATTATTTTTATGATGTATAAATATATATATAGAAAAAATAGTTGCAGAAATTAAAAATATAATTCCGATAAAATGTGTATTGGTAATAGGAAGTTTAATTTTTAGGTGATTTAAAGGAATAGAGAAAAAAGTTAAAAAAATTCCACCCATCCATAGCATACCAATCCAAAAAGTTAAGTAACAAAAGAGTACAACTTTTAATATAAGTTTGTAAGGTATTTTCCAATAAGAATATAAATTTACTCTTATTCCAGAAGCAGTTAATCCTGACAATCCAATAGAATTTGAAAATGCAAAGCTTATAAATGAAACAAAAACTGTTTTTATTTTTGAAAATTTAAAGTTTTCATTTTTAAAAGCTAAAATATCAAAAGATGAAAGAATTAGATAATCTATTATAACAGCAAAGAATATGAGCAAAATAGACATATATGAAAGATTATCAAAAGAATGTTTTAATTCAGATAAAGTATATTTTTGTATTTCTTTATGTATAAAAAATATTGCTGTTATAAAAATTATTATTTGTATGAGAATTTTTATAATAGAAATAAATTTTTTTATATAAGGATTTGAATTTGTTTTCATAATTTAACCTCGATTATATGTGAAATAAAATATCTACTTTTTTATTCAATAAAAAAGTAGATATCCTTTATAAAAATTGTTTAAAATAAAAAAAAGCCAAAGCGTTAAGCTTTGGCTAATAAATTATCTAACTGTTACGATGTTAGAAGCTTGAGGTCCTTTGTCACCTTGAACGATATCGAAAGTTACTTCTTCTCCTTCAGTTAACTTTTTGAATCCTTCTTTTTGGATTTGAGAGAAGTGAGCGAATACATCTTTCCCGTCCTCAGCAGTTATAAATCCAAATCCTTTCTCTTCGTTAAACCATTTTACTGTACCTTTCATTAGATACCTCCATTAAATTTAATTTGTAAAAAGTCCACAAATTTTAATTGTTTTTAAATAAGAAGGTACTAAAGATACACTGATCGTTAATTTACCTAATGTTACTACTTAAAATTTAAAATTTAAAACTATTTCCTCTTCTATTATACAACAAATTGTATTAAAAGTAAAGATTTTTTATATTTTATAATCCTTTTATCACTTTATCGTTAGATTGCATAAATGTTAAATATTCTTCTTTTGTCATTGTTGGTTTAAAGTTTGATATAATTTCATTTGCTTTTTCAGCATTATCAAATAATAAATCTACCACTG
>NZ_CAMQYW010000016.1 GCF_947039425.1 uncultured Cetobacterium sp.
AGAAAAGGAACAGATACAAGACCTACACAAGATAGTATAAAGGAATCATTATTTTCAATAATAGCTCCATATATACCTGAATGTAGATTTTTAGACTTATTCAGTGGAACAGGGAATATAGCTTTAGAAGCTTTAAGTAGAGGAGCTAAAAGAGCTGTTATGATAGAAAAAGATCAAGATGCTCTTAAGTATATTATAAAAAATATTAACAATTTAGGATATGATGGGAAATCAAGAGCTTATAAAAATGAAGTTTTAAGAGCTGTTGAAATTCTTGGTAGAAAAGGTGAAAAGTTTGACATTATATTTATGGACCCTCCTTATAAAGAAGAGGTTTGTGCAAGAGTAATGAGATCAATATCTAAGGCAAATTTATTAGCAGAAAATGGACTTATAATATGTGAGCATCACTTATTTGAAGATATGGCTGATGAAGTTGGAGAATTTAGAAAAACTGATGAAAGAAAATATGGTAAAAAAGTAGTTACATTCTATACAAGATAGAAAATGGAGGTTTTCATGAAAAAAGATAGTTTTGAATATAATGTCAATGAAGTTGATATGATACTAGAAAAGCTTGAAAGTGGAGAGTTAACTTTAGAGGATTCTATAAAAGAGTATGAGAAAGCTATGAAGTTATTAAAAAAATCTTCAGATATTTTAAATAAAGCTAAAGGAAAGATTATTAAGGTTAGTAGTGAAAACAACAATGTTATACTAGAGGAGGAGAAGAATGCTTAAAAGTTACTTAAGGGAGAAAAGAGAACTTATAGATAAAAATATAGAGATATATTTAAATAAGTTAGAGTACCCCACAGTTATTGCAGAGGGAATGAAGTACTCAGTATTAAATGGAGGAAAAAGATTAAGACCAATTTTATTACTAATGATATTAGAGTTATATGGTAAAAGTTTAGAATTAGGTCTTCCAACTGCAGTGGCGATAGAGCTTATTCATTCTTATTCATTGGTACATGATGATTTACCAGCTTTAGATAATGACGAGTATAGAAGAGGAAAATTAACAACTCATAAGAAATTTGGAGAAGCAGAAGCTATTTTAATAGGAGATGCGTTGTTAACACACTCTTTTTCCATTGTAACTGATGAAACTAAAGATGTTTCTTCAGATAAACTTGTAAAAATTATTGGGAAAATATCAAGATATTCTGGAGTAAATGGAATGATTGGTGGACAAATGATAGATATTGAAAGTGAAAAGAAACTTGTTTCTTTTGATACTTTAAAATATATTCATACAAATAAAACTGGTAAGTTAATAAAATTGCCTGTGGAAATTGGAACTATTATTTGTGAATCATCACAAGATGAGTTTAAAGCACTGTCAAAATATGCTGAGCTTATTGGTCTTGCTTTTCAAATTAAAGATGATATTCTAGATATAGAAGGTGATTTTGAAAAGATAGGGAAGCCTGTTGGAAGTGATGTTGAGTTAGAAAAAACAACATATCCAAGTTTATTTGGAATGGAAGAGAGTAAAAAAATATTAAAATCAACAATAGACCAAGCTAAAGAAGTATTAAATATTTTTGATAAAGAAAAAATAGAAAATTTTATATTATTAGCAGAATATATTGGATATAGAGAAAATTAAAAATGACAGAATTTCTGTCATTTTTTTGTGCTTTCAAGTTCAACTTTTCTTAAATTTTCTCCATTTAAAATATAAATAAGATCAGTTACAAGGTGGATAATATGATCAGAAAGTCTCTCAAATTTTTTATCAAGAAGCATTAAGATAGATCCGCCTAAAATATTGTCAGGAGATTCTTTCATTTTACTTAAGAAAAACTCGTTGTTTTCATCAACTATTTCATCGATTTCTTCTTCTAAAGATATTATATCATAAAGTAAGTTGATATCTTTATTAATGAAAGCTCCAATATACATTTGGAAAAGTGATTGAATCTTTGAAGCAACAGGTAAAACAATAGAGTATGTTGCTTCAATAAGATGTGGTGATTTTTTTTCAACATCTTTTATAAGAGAAAGATTAGCTTTTAAAAGATCACCCATTCTTTCAAGAACACGGACACTATTAATTAACATAACAAGTCTTCTTAAATTTTTAGCAGCTGGTTGGAATCTTGCAATAGTAACAATAGCATCCTCTTTTATTTTAACCTCGAAGGCGTTTATTAAATCTTCAATAGTTTTAGATTCTCCATATAGAGTTGAACTAAATCTTTTTGTTCTTAACATTTCTAAATTAATTTCAAAATTTCTACTTATATATTTTAAAGTTTCTAAGTAGTGTTCATCTAAAGATTTTAAAGATTCATTTAAATTTTTCATACTTCTCTCCCTTTTATCCAAATTTTCCTGTAATATAATCTTCAGTTTTCTTTACCTTTGGTGTAGTAAAGATAGTAGAAGTTTTATCAAACTCTTCTAAGACTCCTTGATAAAAGAAACCAGTGTAATCAGAGATTCTAGAAGCTTGTTGCATATTATGAGTGACAATGACAATACTGTAATCTTTTGCTAGTTTAATTATTAAATCCTCAATTTTTGATGTAGAAATAGGATCAAGGGCTGAAGTTGGTTCATCCATTAAAAGTATTTCAGGATTTACAGAGATAGCTCTAGCTATACAAAGTCTTTGTTGCTGTCCACCAGATAACCCAAGAGCAGATTGATGAAGTTTATCTTTAACCTCGTCCCAAAGAGCGACTTCTTTTAAAGAATTTTCAACTATTTCATCTAATTTAGCTTTATCTTTTTCCCCATGAAGTTTAGGTGCATAGACAAGATTTTCATATATTGTTTTAGGAAAAGGATTTGGTTTTTGAAAAACCATTCCAACTTTTTTTCTAAGATCAACTATATCAAATTTAGAATCAAAGATATTTTCCTTATCTAAAAGTATTTCTCCTTCATATTTAATATCATCAATAAGATCATTCATTCTGTTAATTGATCTTAAAAATGTAGACTTTCCACATCCAGAAGGACCTATAAGTGCAGTTACTTTATTTTTCATTATATTCATATTTATATTTTTTAAGGCTTTAAAGTTTCCGTAGTAAAAATTAAAATCTTTAACAGCAATTCTAACATCTTTATTCATTAATAATCCTCCATTTTATTTTTCAAATTTATTTCTAATAAAAGCTCCAATTAAATTGAAACCAATTGTTATAAAAACTAGTACAAATAGTGTTCCGTTCATATTTGATTCTGGCATATTAGGAACTTGTGTAGATATTACATAAAGGTGATAAGGTAGAGCCATTACTTGATCAAATATTGATTGTGGTAAAAATGGTAAGTAGAATGCAGCAGCAGTAAATAAAATTGGTGCTGTTTCTCCAGCAGCTCTAGATATACTTAAAATTATTCCTGTTGATATTCCAGGAAGAGCAGCGGGTAAAATAATTTTAGAAATTGTTTCCCACTTTGTTGCTCCAAGAGCTAAAGAGGCCTCTCTTAAACTATTAGGAACAGCAAGAAGAGCTTCTCTTGTAGCTGTAATAATAACTGGGAGACACATAATTCCAAGAGTTAAAGAACCAGATAAAATTGAAACTCCAAGTTTGAAATACATAACAAATAGTGACATTCCAAATAGTCCGTATATGATACTAGGTATTCCAGCGAGGTTAACTATTGTAAGATTAATAATTCTAGTAATAAAGTTATCTTTTGCATATTCAACTAAATAAACGCCTGTAAAAACACCAAAAGGAACAGAAACTAAGATTGTTCCAAGAGTTAAATAAAGAGTTCCAATAATAGCAGGGAAAATTCCACCAGCTCTCATACCTCTTCTAGGTATCTCTGTTAAAAAATTCCAACTAATAGCAGGAACTCCTTTCCATATAATATATGCAAGAATTATAAAGATAGGAACTGTAGACAGTATTCCAATACTTTTTATCAATAATTCTATTGTTTTTCCACTTTTTCCTTTTAAAATACTCAAAATAATCCTCCTATTTATTCATAATCTTTCTAGATTTTCTAATATATTTATCAGCAATACTATTAGTAATAAAACTTATTATAAAAAGAACTAAAGCTATTGCAAATAGAGCATGATAATGTTGACTTCCTTGAACAACCTCTCCCATTTCAGAAGCTATAGTAGCTGTTAAAGTTCTAACTGATGATAAGGGCGAAGTTGCCATAATAGGAGAGTTACCAGTAATCATTAAAACTGTCATAGTTTCTCCAATTATTCTTCCAAATCCAAGCATAATTCCAGCAAATATTCCAGGAAAAGCAGCAGGAAGTAGAATTTTAAAGATAGTTTCAAGTTTATTTGCTCCTAAAGATAAAGAAGCTTCTCTATAAGATGAATCAAGAGCATTTAAAGCATCATCAGATAAACTTACAATTGTTGGAATAGCCATGAAAGAAAGCATAATTCCACCAGTTAAAGCGTTTAATCCACTATTTAAATTAAAGATATCTTTAATAAAATTTGAAAGCAGATAAAGTCCTAAGTACCCAAGAACAACTGATGGGAGAGCAGACATAGTTTCAATAATAATTTTAAAGAATTTCTTTCTTTTTTTACTAGCATATTCTGATAGATAAATTGTAGTTATGATTCCAACAGGAACAGATATTCCAAGTGCTACAAGGGTAACCCAGAAAGAACCTACAAGAAGAGGTAGTATTCCATATTTACCAGATAGAGATATCCACTCACTACTAAAAAGAAATTTTGAAACAGGATACTCTTTAAAGAAAGATAAACTGTTTGTTAAAATAAATAAAAATATAAGAATAACAATTATAATATTAAAGATACCTATAGATGAAAGTAACCTTTTCATAAAGATATCTTTTAAGTGTCTAATTTTTAACATATAACCCTCCTAAAATCTTCTATAGATATAATAACTTAAAGTTGTTAAAGTAAGATTAAAAGAGTGTAAATTATAGGTAAAATAAAATTAACACCTCTTTTACATTTGTTTAAAATGAAATTAACAAGAATAGGTTATACTTGTTTTAGAAAATAAAAATAAGGGGAGGAATAAATGAAAAAATTTATATTATTAAGTTTAATAGGTATGTTAGGATTGTCAACAATGTCATTTGCTTCAAGAATAATTCAAGTTAAAGGATCAGATACAATAGTAAATGCATCACAATATATAGTAGAAGAATATATGGTAAATCATTCAAATGCTAGAATAGCAGTAACAGGTGGAGGATCAGGAGTAGGAATTTCATCATTAATAAATGGAACAGCAGATATAGGAATGGCTTCTAGAAATATTAAAGAAAAAGAGATTCAAGAGGCTAAAAAAAGAGGAGAAAAACTAAATGAAGTAGTAATTGGTTTTGACGGAATAACAGTAATTGTAAATAAGAATAATAAACTGTCAAATTTATCTCATGAAACTTTAGGTAAAATTTTTAGAGGTGAAATAACTAACTGGAAAGAGTTAGGTGGAGAAGATGGACAAATTATTGTTTTATCAAGAGATTCATCTTCAGGAACTCATGAGTTTTTTAAAGATCATATTGTTAGAGATAAGAATACAATGAAAACAGCAGAATATGGAAAAGGTGTATTATATATGCCATCAAATGAAGCTATTAAGCAAGAGGTATTAAGCAATAAAAATGCTATTGGGTATATAGGAATGGGATATGTAGATAATAAGATAAAAAGTTTAACAGTAGATAATATAGCTCCAACTATAAAAAATGTAGGAAATAAAAGTTATCCAATAGCAAGAGAGATATATTGGTATGTAAAAGAAACAGATAACAAAACAGTAAATAGCTTAGTAAAATATGCATTATCACCAGCTGGACAAGAGATTGTAAAATCTGAAGGTTTTGTACCTGTAAAGTAGATAAAAAAAGGTATCTTAAATGATGATACCTTTTTTTATTTGTGCTATAATAAAAGGAAAAAGGAGCTATAAATGAAAGTTTTAATAGTGGAAGATGATCTGGAAATACAGGCATTAATAAATTATTATTTTACTAAAGAGGGATATAAAGTAACTGTTGCTTCAGATGGATTAGAGGGTTTAAAGTATTTAAAGAAAGAGAAGCATGATTTAATAATACTTGATTTAATGCTTCCAAATTTAGATGGTATTAATTTTACAAAGATAGTAAAAGATATGGAAGATGAGTATGGAACACCTTATATAATTATGTTAACAGCAAAAACAGAGGTAGAGGATGTTTTACATGGACTTGAAATTGGTGCAGATGATTATATGAAAAAACCATTTGATCCAAGAGAGCTACTTTTAAGAGGAAAAAAACTTTTAGGGAAACAGGAAAAAGTAAAAAAGAAAAATAATAGATTTTTAGATTTAGAAATAGACGAAGATAAACACTTAGTGACAAATAAAGGTATAGAGGTAGAATTATCTAAAAAGGAGTATGACCTTCTTTTACTTTTAGTTAAAAATAAAGATATTGTTGTTACGAGAGAAAAAATATTAGATAGAGTATGGGGAAGTAGTTACTATACTGGGGATAGAACAGTGGATGTTTATATTTCTAAGTTAAGAGAAAAAATTCCATTTTTATTTGAATGTATAAAAACAGTGAAAGGAGTGGGATACAGATTAGAAGAAAAGAGATAATGACATTATTATTTATAATTTTAATAGAGATCTTTTTTGTTTCCCTTAATATAGGTTACTTATCCTCTTTATCTAAAGTTGAAGTAAAAAGTACATTAAAAGAGAATGTATTTATAATATCTAACTTAATAAAAGAATATAAAAAAGATGATTATCAGCAAATATTTAAAGGGTCAGATATAAGGTTTAATATAATTAATTTAAATGGAGATGTAGTATATGATTCTACTAGATTTAATAAGGAATCATTGTTAGAAAACCATGGTTCAAGAGAAGAGGTACAAGTTGCAATAGACAATGGACAAGGATTTTTTATAAGGAAAAGTACTATTTCAAAAAAAACGACTGCTTATTATGCTGTAAAAAGGATAAATAAGGAGGGGGAAAATGTAGTAATAAGAGTTTCTAAAAATTATAGTCCAGTTATTACTATTATAAGGATAATACTGTTAGTTGAAATTTTATTTTTTACATTTTTAAATATAAGTATTCATTTTTTCTATAAAAATTTTTTAAAAAGAGATCTATATAAAAAAATAGAGGTTATTGAAAATTTTTTAAAAGAAAAAGAGAGTGGGAGTGCTCTTTCCTTTGAAAAAGATCCATGGATTTTAAGTTTTTGGAGAATTGTTCAAAAGTGGCAAAGAAAAAATTTAGAAAATATAGAAAAATTAAATAGAGATAAAAGAACTCTTAATCAAATAATAGAATCAATAGATTCATCATTGTTATTATTTGATGAAAATTTAAAATTAATAATAAAAAATTCAAAATTAAGTTATTTATTTGAGATTGATAAGGATAATTATTTAGAATTAATAAAGGATATAGAGATAATAGAGCTTTTAAAAAAAATATTAAAAAATAAAAAAAGTTTTAAAACAGAGTTATATTTATCAAGAGTAAAAAGATATTTTTATATATGTATTAAATATTTAGAAGAAGACAAAAGATATCTTTTGTCTATAAAAGATATTACTCAAACAAAAGGAGTTTTAGAAGTTCAAAAAACTTTTATAAGTAATGTTAGTCATGAATTAAAAACACCGTTAACAAATATAAAAGGATATGTTATAGCATTAGAAGATGCTCCAGAACCATTAAAAAGTCAATTTATAAAAACAATTAAAAATAATATAGATAAATTAGAAAATATAATTATAGATTTTTTAAATATAACTAAAATAGAGAAATCAAACATTATAAAAATAGAAAAGGTTTCTGTAGAGAGATTAAAAGCTGAACTAGCAATTTTACTAAATGAAAGAATTAAAACTTCAGGAGCTAAAATAACATATAATATTAATCTTTTGGATAAAAATGGAAATATAAAAATTGATTTGGAAAAAGTTTTAACTATTTTAAAAAACTTAGTTGAAAATGCCATAATTTATAAAGGAGATAAAATTCCTGAAATAGAGATATCAATAATAGAAACAAGAAGTAAATATAAAATAGGTGTAAAAGATAACGGACTTGGAATGGCTCTAGAAGAATTGAATAAAATATTTGAAAGATTTTATAGAGTAGATAAAGCTAGAACAAGTAATAGAGCTGGAACAGGCCTTGGACTTGCTATTGTAAAGGAATTAATTGAAAAATGTGGAGGGCAAATAGATGTTCTTTCTAAAGAGGGAAAAGGAACTATTTTTATCTTTACAATTTTAAAATAAAAAATTTACAAAGTTCTTGGGTTGTGTTATAGTTGAAATAAGACAATACTTTCACAGAGGGGGATAACAATGGCTAAGATAAAAAATGTAATAGTTGCACATGGAGCACAAATGAGTCAGCAAGTAGGAGGAGCAGTTGATATTTATGGGGCTTTTGATAACCTTATTCAACCAATATTTCCACATCCTATGATGAGACTTTCAATTGTTTTAACATTTGAAGAAGTAATGAAGCCTACAACATTTGAAATAAGATTAAATGGACCAGAAGATGATCTAATATCTAGAGGAGAATTAACTCCAATGGTAGATCCACTAGGTGTAGGAAAGAAAATAATAGATATAGATAAGTTTTTAATTAAAAATAGAGGAAGATATACAATAGATATTTTTGAAAAGGAAGATAAAGATTTGAAATTTTTAAAAACAGAAACACTATTTATTGCTGAATATCCTCCACAAAGACAGTTTACAGAAGAGATGATAGAAGAAATAGTGAAAAATGATGAATTAATAAGAAGTGTAAAAACTGAATTTAGACCTTTTGGTTTTGAAAATTCAATTAAAATTCAACATAGTTTAGTTAAAGATGAAGAGATAGAAGATGGGTTCTTAGTAATTCCAGAAACAGATAGAATAGAAATAGACGGACAAATTCTTGAACTAACTGGAGTAAGAAGACAAATTGAATGGATGTTTGGTAATCCGATTCCTAAAGAAGAAGAAAAAGTGGAAGAGGAAGTTAAAATAGAAGAATAATTAATTGGAGCTACTTTTAAGTAGCTCCAGTTTTAAAAAAAATCAAAAAAAATGTTTGACATCAAAAAAAAAATGTGATACTATCTTACTTGTAGGAAGGCTATCCTAATTGGTAAGGAACCGGTCTTGAAAACCGGCGTCGTAAGACTTCAGAGTTCGAGTCTCTGGTCTTCCGCCATAAAATACGGTGAAGTGGCAGAGTGGCCTAATGCACTCCCCTGCTAAGGGAGAGTACGGTTAACCCCGTACCGTGAGTTCAAATCTCACCTTCACCGCCATTAAGAACTTTAAGGTAGATTAGCTACCTTTTTTTTATAAAAAAAATGCACTCGTGGCTCAATTGGATAGAGCACTTGACTACGGATCAAGGGGTTAGGGGTTCGATTCCTCTCGGGTGCGCCATAAATATAAAATAAAAAGACAGGAAGCCTGTCTTTTTTTATTTATAAATATTTCCTGCTAGTCCAACAGCAACTTTGGCTGCTTTTATCTTTTCAATGGCAATAGCTCTAGCTTTCTTAGAACCTTCTTCTAAAATAGAGTGAACAAGATCCATATTGTTAACAAGCTCCTCTCTTCTCTCTCTAGCCTCTTTAAAGTATTCTAAAATAGCATTTAAAAGTTCATTTTTAGCATGACCATATCCATAATTTCCAGCTATAAATTTATCCTTCATTTCCTGAATTTCCTCTTTTGTAGCAAAAAGTTCATATAATTTAACTATATTGTTATTTGGATCCTTAGGTTCCTCTAAAGGAGTAGAATCAGTTACAATACTCATGACTTGTTTTTTCAATTCTTTTTTAGATGCAAACATATTAATAGTGTTTCCATATGATTTACTCATTTTTTGTCCATCAGTTCCAGGAACAACAGCTAAATTTTCTAAAATTTGTGGTTCTGGAAGTCTAAATAATTCGACATTATATTGCTGATTAAATTTAATAGCAATATCTCTTGCCATTTCAAGATGTTGTTTTTGATCTTTTCCAACAGGAACGATATCAGCGTCATACATTAAAATATCAGCAGCCATTAAAACTGGATATGTTAAAAGACCAGTATTAGCACTAAAACCTTTTGAAGTTTTATCTTTGTATGAGTGACCTCTTTCTAATAAACCAACAGGAGTTATATTAGAAAGTAACCAAGTAAGTTCAGTATGTTCAGGAACCTCAGATTGTAAAAAAATTGTTGATTTTTTAGGATCTAATCCCAAAGCTAAATAGTCTAAAACTATGTTATAAGAATTTTCTCTTAAAGTTTTTGGATCAGTAAGAGAAGTTAAAGAGTGATAATCTGCTACAAAGTAGAAACCTTCATAATGAGCTTGATTATCAATAAATTGTTTCATTGCTCCAAAGTAATTACCTAAATGTAAAATACCACTAGGTTGAATACCTGATATACTTCTTTTCATAAGAACTCCTTTATACTATATTTAAATTTTATATTATTATTTATAAGTTTACAGCATTTTCTAAAAATTATCAATAGTTGAGAATTTGCTTGTATATAAAGTAGAAATTAATTATAATCTAAGAAAAAGTAGGAGGTTTATATATGAGAGATAAAGTGTCTATTTTTAGAGAAAAAATAAAAGAGAAAAAAATGCTAGATTCAATGTTAGCTTTATTACAGTGGGATTTAGAAACACAAGCTCCAAAGGGTGGATATGAATTAATTTCCAAAATGATAGGTGATTTAAGTCTTAAAAGTTATGAACTAACTACAAATAAAGAGTTTATTAAATTAGTAGAAAATCTTTATAAAGAAAAAGAAAGTTTAGATGAGATAGAGAGAAAAGAAGTGGAGATACTAATAGAGGATATTGAAAAAATTAAAGTGATACCTTCAGACGAATATAGATTATATTCTGAATTGACAGCAAAAGCTCAAGGGATTTGGGAACACGCAAGAGAAAAGAAAGATTTTAAAATTTTTGCTCCAGTTCTAAAAGAAATTTTTGAATATAATAAAAAATTTATAAAATATAGAGGAAAAGATGAAGACGTTTATTCTCAATTGTTATGTGATTATGAAAAAGGAATGAATATAGAGAAATTAGATAAATTTTTTGAAGAGTTAAAAAACGAAATTGTTCCTCTATTAAAAGAGATAGAATTACAAAAAAGAGATTTTCAAGGGAAAATAAAGTTTCAAGAGTCTAAAGAGAAACAAAAAGAATTATCTAAATTTATACTGAAATATTTAGGTTTTGATTTTCAAAGAGGAATAATATCAGAAAGTACTCATCCTTTTACCTTAACTGTTAATAGAAATGATGTTAGACTAACAACAAAATATATTGAAGAGCTTCCATTTTCATCACTTTATAGTAGTATCCATGAAGGTGGACATGGGATATATGAACAGGGTGTAGAAAATGTATTAGAAGAGACAATACTTGCTGATGGATCGTCTATGGGAATACATGAATCTCAATCTAGATTTTATGAAAATATAATAGGAAGAAGTGAGGAGTTTTGGAGTGGAATAAAAGATAAGGTTGAAAATTATTATCCTAACTTAAAAAAATTATCTGTAAAAGAGGTATATAAAGGTATAAATCAAGTGGAAAAAAGTTTAATAAGAGTAGAAGCAGATGAGTTAACTTATTCTTTACATATAATGGTGAGATATGAGATAGAAAAAGGAATTATGAATGGAAAATATAATGTAGATGAGTTACCACAAATATGGAATGAGAAAATGATGGAATATTTAGGGGTAGAACCTAAAGATGATGTTGAGGGTGTTTTACAAGATGTACACTGGTCTTGTGGATTAATTGGATATTTTCCATCATATGCTTTAGGAAATGTTTACTCGGTACAAATTTATGAAGCTATGAAAAAGGATATAAATGTTGAAGGGGCTTTAGAAAGAGGAGAGCTAATTAAAATAAAAGAGTGGTTAGGTGAAAAAATACATAAATATGGGAAGTTAAAAACACCAAAAGAAATAATTATAAATATTTGCGGAGAAGATTTAAATTCTAAGTACTATATTGAATATTTAAAAAATAAATATAGAGAGATTTATAATTAGAAAATGTTAGATCTGAAATATAAACAATATAAAAAATAAATATAATGAACTAAATATTGACAAAATTTTACGAAAAGGTTAAAATATTCTCTGCGTGTAAAAAAAATATTAAGGAGTATTTATAAAAAATGAATCAAAACAATCATGTTAAAATTGAGGTAGCAGACCCTTCAGCATTAGGATTATTAGGTCTTGCAATAGTGACATTTGTAGCTTCAGCTAATAAATTTGGAATAGTCAGTGGAGTATCTTTAGTAGTGCCTTGGGCAATATTCTTAGGAGCCTTTGTACAATTAATTGCTTGTTTAAACGATATTAAACATAACAATGTATTTGGAACAACAGCTTTTGGAGGATATGCGTTTTTCTGGTTTGGTATGGGAATGAGTTGGATGATCCAACTTGGAGTTTTTGGAGAAGGAATGAAAGCAGCAGCAGATCCAAAAGCATATGGGTTCGTTTTCTTAGGTTATTTAATTTTTAGTTTATATATGACAATTGGAGCAATTGAAACAAATAAAACTTTATTAGTAATCTTTATATTAATAGATTTATTATTTATTGGTTTATCAGGGATGACGTTTGGAATAGCACCTCATTTTATGCATAACTTAGCGGCAACATCTGAGTTCTTAATTGCATTAGCTTCATTCTATGGGTCAGCTGCAAATGTTTTAAATAAAACTTTTGGAAGAGAGTTCTTACCACTTGGAAAACCATTGGGAATCTTTAAAAAATAATAACAATATCAAGTAAATTAATCATTGACAAAATAAGAAAAAGTCTATATAATAAATGGGTATAATAAAGCCTTTCCCACAAAGGACGCCGTTCGTTATATTAGATAAATATAACCATTTTCGAGGAGGAAAAAAACGTGAAAAAGTACACTGCAATGCAAAGAAAAGAAGACGTTGTTAGAGAATTCGTTCACTATGACGCAGAAGGTAAAATTTTAGGAAGATTAGCTGCTGAAATAGCTAAAAAATTAATGGGTAAAGATAAAGTTTCTTACACTCCACACATTGACGGAGGAGACTTCGTAGTTGTTACAAATATTGAAAATATTGCTGTAACTGGAAAGAAATTAACAGATAAAGTTTACTACAGCCACTCAGGATTCCCAGGTGGATTAAAAGAGAGAAGATTAGAAGAGATTCTTGCAAAGAATCCTAAAGAAGCTTTAATGCTAGCTGTTAAGAGAATGCTTCCAAAGAACAGATTAGGAAGAGAGCAGTTAACAAGATTAAGAATATTTGTTGGAGCTGAACATGCTCATACTGCACAAAAACCAGTAAAGGTAGAATTTTAATAGGAGGGATTAACTGTGGCAGAAATGATTCAATATAGAGGAACTGGAAGAAGAAAAACTTCAGTAGCAAGAGTAAGACTTATCCCTGGTGGACAAGGAATTGAAATAAACGGAAAAACTATGGCTGACTATTTCGGTGGAAGAGAATTACTTTCTAAAATCGTTGAGCAACCATTAGCTTTAACTGAAACTTTAGATAAATTTGAAGTTAAAATCAACGTAATTGGTGGAGGAAACGCTGGTCAAGCCGGTGCAATCAGACACGGATTATCAAGAGCGTTAGTAGAAGCTGACGAAACTTTAAAATTGGCTTTAAGAGAAGCTGGATTCTTAACTAGAGACTCAAGAATGGTTGAGAGAAAGAAATACGGAAAAAGAAAAGCAAGAAGATCTCCACAATTCTCAAAGAGATAATTGTGTTCTTCAAAACTATTTGGAAGCAGATACATTGTATCTGCTTTTTTTTATTTCTTAAATATTTTTTGTATAAACTATATATAAAATATATAGTTTCATATTAAAAAACTAATACTTTATATTGAAAAAGTGAACTATAAAAAGACAGATTATCTTACAAATAGATAAAAAAGTGAAAAAAATATCTTTAAAATCAAAAAAAGATTGAGAAATTATTTACAAAATTTAAAAAATAGTGTATAAACTATGTAACGGGAAAAGAAATCTATAAGATTTCAAAAAAGAAAATCTGGAGGAATTCATATGAAAAAGTTAGCACTTATTTTAGGTTCTTTATTAGTAGTAGGAACAGTAACTCAAGCGAAAGAAATTATAGCAGTACCAACTCCAATAGTAGTAGAAGATACAACTATTGTTCAACCAGTAGTAGTTGAAGATGTGTCAGTAGTAGCACAAAACCAACCAACTTTAAGAGTAACAAATGTTGGTCAATATATAGAAATAGATAATAATGCAGGTGGAACTGACGGAAACGTTGGAACAATGATGCTAGGAAATAAAATTGGATTAGCAACTGAAAACTGGAAATTTGCTGTAATGGCTAGAAAATCATGGGATGCTGATACAGATTCAGGATTTGGAACAACAGGATCAAGAATAGATTTAGATGCTTGGAGAAACTTCTCTACAGAAGCTGGATCAACTTATGCTTTAGGAGCAAGATGGAGACAAGAAGAATCATCGGATTCATTCTATTTAAGAACTAAATATTCTGCAGGACTGTATAGTGGATATGCTGATGCAAGATATGTAGCAAATGAAGGAAGCCAAAATGCATATAAATTTGAAACAATGCCTTTAAATGTAACTGTAGGACCAGTAACTATGGGTTATTATTTTGAAGGAGCATATGGTGTAGGATCGGGAACTTTAGCTAATAAAGGGATTAATATAAATACGACTGAGCATCAGTTAAGAGCATACTTCCCTATATTTAAAGAAGGAAACTTAACAGCAACTGGAGAATATAGATTTGGATTACATAAAGAAAACAAAACTAAGGAAACTGAAGATTATAAATTTGCTCAAATGAACAGATTACAAGTTGCTTTAGATTACCAATATACACAAAACTTAAGTTTCTCAACTTACTATTTATATCAAATAACTAAAAAAGAAAATAAAGCACCAACAGCAAACAAATATAAATATTATGGAGAGTTTGGATTAGGATGGAATTACGCATTCTAAGAAAATCTTTATTAAGCACAGATTTAATCTGTGCTTTTTTTTATTTTTGAATTTTATTTATTTTATATTGTGAAATAAATATTTATTTTTTTATAAATGTTTGTATTTTTTTAAAATGAGATTAAAAATGCATTATATATATTATAACAGAACAGAAAAATAAAAAAAATTTTACAAATTCGAGAAAATGTTGTATAAATTATGTAACGGGTGAAATTGTTTCTATTTAACTAGAAATAATTTCAAAAAGATTAAATAATAAAGCGGAGGGAATTTATATGAAAAAGTTAGCACTTTTATTAGGTTCTTTATTATTAGTTGGAGCAACAGCTCAAGCTAAAGAAGTAATAGCTGCACCAGTTGAAGTTTCGAAAGAAGTAATGGTAGTAGCTGAGCCAGTTGTTGAAGAGGTAGTAGTAGTGGAAGCTGCAGCTCCAAATTTTAGAGTAACAAGATTTGGTCAATGGATAGAGGTAGATAATTCTTCTGGATCGGATGATGGAGATATAGGCTTATTCTATTTCGCTCAAGATTTAGGATTAGCATATGGGGATGATTGGACATTCGGTGTTCAAGCATATAAAAACTGGCAAGTAGATACAAGCGAGGGACTTAGCAATACTGGTGGAAGAGTACAGTTAGATGCTTGGAGAAAATTCAACCAAGATCAAGAATTTAAATATGCATTAGGAACAAGAGTAAGATTTTACTCTGGAAATGCTGATTTTGACAGATATTACTTAAGAGGTAACTACTCTTATGGAATGTTCTCTGGATGGGCTGATACATTCTATAATTCATACAATGGGGCAGAAGATTCAAGAGATGGGTATGCATTTGAGACAATGCCTTTAAACATGAAATTCGGACCATTAACTTTAGGATATTTCTTTGGATACTCGTCTAAAGTTGGATCAAATGATAGAGTAATAGCTGATGGAACGGCTTTTGATAGCAGACCAGAAGGAACAACTCATCAATTAAGAGCATATTTCCCACTATTTAACTATGGAAAATTATCAACTGGAGCACAGTTTAGATTAGGACTACATAAAGATAATAAATCAGGAGAAGTAAATACAGGAACAGATACAGTATATGAGTTTGGAAAATACCAAAGATATGCGGTAGATGCTACATATGCTTACTCTCAAGATTTAGATTTCACAGCTTACTATGTGTATGAAATTACAGATGTAAAAGATCAATCTGAAAATGATTACTATGGAGAGTTTGGAATGGGTTGGAACTATAAGTTCTAATTGTTAAAATATAAAATTAAAACTGTAGGAAACTACAGTTTTTTTTATTTATAATTTTTTATATAAAAAATTAAAATAAATTAAAACTTTTTAAACATATGTGTCGTCTCATATATTATAAGAAGCTAAAAAAGTATTTTTCATAAATTAAATTCCCGTTTAAATTGATTCTCCATTTAATATAATAATTAGATGGAGAATTAATTTTATAAAAAACAAAATTTATTGTTGACATAAACTAAAAGTTGTGATATTATATTTCTTGTAGCGAGGACAACTCGCAAGACAAAATAAATAAGGACATTAACAACCGAATAGAGAAAATAGTCAGAAGTTATGAAAATAACAAA
>NZ_CAMQYW010000017.1 GCF_947039425.1 uncultured Cetobacterium sp.
AGCTCTAAATTTTAGAGCTAATAATTAACGATTTTGTGGGACATTTTCATTTTTAATTGACACAAAGTTTAAAAATAAAATAGAGAAGAAAAAATTAATTTTTTTCTTCTCTATTTTTAGAATATCTAAAATATTATTTTTTCAAATGCATTTTTTCATGTTCTTTTATCATTTTATGAAGTTTTTTCTGCCTTTGTAAATACTTCATTCTGCCTTTCGTTGCTCTTTCTTTCATTGTATTTATAATAGGAAGTAAAAAACCAGCTATTATTCCTGCTGAAAATCCATTGTTATATAGATTCATTCCTCCATGTATAACTCCAATACTTTGAACTACAGCTAAATGTAAAATTCCTGCTATCACTCCCCAAACTGGTCCATATACTCCTGCTATTGGTGCAAGTGATGTTCCAAAAAGTCCAGATAATGCCAATGTAAATCCATCTGTTGATGTCCCGAACTTGGCAAGGTAAACTCCCAATAATATTGGTGTTATATTTAAAACTGTTTTCCCATAAGCTGAAAATCCAACTATAGTTAATATTCCCGCTAAAAGTGGTCCATTTAATGTTTGACCAAGTAAAATAGGATACAACATAGCTACAAATCCCATTATTCCCATATTTATAAAAGTTAAACCATAACCATATTTTACTACAAAATCGCTCTTTAATCCGGAATCCTTTATTAATTTTTTATATCCTGAAAAACTTTTATTATTTATATAAAATCCTATTATTATTAAAGATATAAATAAAAAACTAGATATTATTTTTAAAATCCCATCATATTCAACCGAAATTATCCTCTGAGGAACAACAACAAATTGGTACAACTTTAAAACCGAAGCAATTACCGCTCCCAATATTCCACCTGTAAATCCAAGATTATACAAATTAAATCCTTCATGAAAACCTGCCATTTTTTTTGCTAGTGGAGTTACTATAAAGCCTATTATTATTCCTAATACTATTGCATTTATATATGCATATTCGCTCAATACATGAATATTAAAAGCAACTTCACTTATAAAAGGTGCTAACGCACTTGTAAAAGATATTGTTACCAATATATCTTTAAACTCTATATGCTCATATTTTGAATATAAAATTCCTCCAACATAAAAAGGAAGGATATTTAATATATTTTTACCAAAAAATGAAAATCCAAACACAGTAAAAAAAGATGCTATAGCTAATCCATTTAAAGGTGTTCCTAATAACCTCATCAATACATAATTAAATACAAATATTAAAAATGCATTTAGAAAAGTTGCTCCCATACCTCCAACTACTAAAAAATCAGTAATCAACACTGTTGGAGAAGTTAATATTTTAACAAATCCTTTTAAAACATTTTCCTCTTTTTCCAATACAAAATAAACAAATAAACAAAACATAAAAAATATAAATACTTCTGCTAGTATCCAAATTTTTCGACTCCTGTCTCCTTTAAAATTATCCAAATATCCACCCCTTTATTCATTATTTTCCAATAATAAATTTTAATATTTTTTATAATAAAAATCAATGTTTTTATTATTTAATACATATTGACAATTAAATTATTTAATGGTATTATTAAGCAAAAGTTTATTAGAGTAAACAAAAGTTTATTAGAGGAGTTTAAATGACTAATAGAGAAAAGGAGATTTTGCTTTGGATTGAGGAAAATCCTTTAATTTCACAAAACGAATTAGCTGAAAAAGCTAATATAACACGTTCATCTGTAGCAGTTCATATATCAAATCTTATAAAAAAAGGAAAAATTATTGGCAAAGGATATATTTTACAAAAACAATCTTTCATTTGTGTAATTGGTGGAACTAATATTGATATTTCTGCTGGTTCATATTCACCTTTAAAAGATTTTGATTCTAATCCAGGCTTTGTAGAAACATCTTTCGGTGGTGTTGGAAGAAATATTGCTGACAACCTTTCTAGATTAGAGGAACATATTGAATTTATTAGTATTTTTGGAGATGATTTCTATAGTAATGAAATTAAAAAAAATTGTAAAACTTTAGGAATAAATATTGGAAACTCTTTAACAATTCCTAACTCTCCAATTTCAACATATGTTTCCATTTTAGATGAAAACAGAGATATGAAAATTGCTATTTCTGCAATGGATCTATATAGTAATTTTTCTATAGATTTTATTAAATCTAAAAAAGAATTAATAGAAGATTCTGCTCTTTGCATCATTGATACAAATTTACCTAAAGAAACAATTGACTATATTGTTAAAAATTTCAATGTCCCTATTTTCTTAGATTGTGTATCTACTATTAAAGCCTTAAAAACTATAGATATTATTGGATATTTTCACACTATAAAACCCAATCAACTGGAAGCTGAAACTCTTTCTGGAATTAAAATAACTGATGAGCTATCTTTAAAAAAATGTGCAGAATTTTTTATAAATAAAGGAGTTAAGCAAATTTTTATCTCTTTGGGAGAAAAAGGGGTTTATTATTCAAATGATAAAGAAGCCGGTTTACTTCCAGCTTTTAAAGTAAATATAAAAAATACAACTGGAGCGGGAGATGCTTTTATGGCTGGAATAGCTTATGGATTCACTCACTCTCTAGATATTAAATCTAGTTGTAAATTTGGTATAGCTTGTGCATCAATTGCCATTGAAAGCTCTAAAACAATAAGTGATCAAATGAATTTAAAAAATGTAAATCTTATACAGGAGGAAAACAAATGAATTTAAACAAGTATTTAGAAATATCTCAAGAGGTTAAAGAAGCTTTAGCTAAAAATAAACCTATTGTAGCTTTAGAATCAACAATTATTTCTCACGGTATGCCTTATCCGCAAAATGTAGAAACTGCTTTAAAAGTAGAATCTATTATTAGAGAAAATGGAGCTATTCCTGCTACAATTGCAATTCTTAAAGGTAAATTAAAAGTTGGTTTAAGTACTGAAGAGATTGATTATTTAGGTAAAAAAGGATTAGAAGTTACAAAAGCAAGTAGAAGAGATATTCCTGCAATCTTAGCAACTAAAGGTGACGGAGCTACAACTGTTGCTTCAACTATGATAATCGCTAACTTAGCAGATATTAAAGTATTCGCTACTGGGGGAATTGGTGGAGTTCATAGAGGTGCTGAACATACTATGGATATTTCTGCTGATCTTGAAGAACTTGCAATGACAGATGTTGCTGTTGTTTGTGCTGGTGCAAAATCAATATTAGATATTGGATTAACTTTAGAATTTTTAGAAACTAAAGGTGTCCCTGTTATTGGATATCAAACAAAAGAATTACCTGCATTCTACACTAGAAAAAGTGGTTTCTCTGTAGATTATAAAATAGATACTCCTGAAGAGATTGCTGAACTTTTAAAAGCTAAATGGGATATCGGTTTAAAAGGTGGAGCTGTTATAGCTAATCCTATTCCAGAAGAGTTTGCTATGGATTTTGATTTAATAACTAATGCTATAAATAATGCTGTTAAAGAAGCTGAAGAGAATGGGATCAAAGGAAAACAAAGTACTCCATTCTTACTTTCTAAAGTTAAAGATATTACAGAAGGGAAAAGTTTAATTGCTAATATTGAATTAGTTTATAATAATGCTAAACTTGCTTGTGGTATTGCTAAGAAATATGTAACTCTATAAAATTATTAAAAGGATATCGCTTTGATATCCTTTTTTGTTTTATAAATTTATCAAAAAATAAAAAAAAGAGAATCATAAATTCTCTTTATCAACTATTTAATGGCTGGGGTGGCTGGATTCGAACCAACGCATGACGGAGTCAAAGTCCGTTGCCTTACCGCTTGGCGACACCCCAACATCACTCAAATAGTATCATTTTTTTGTATAGTTGTCAATATATTTTAAAAAATTATTATTCTTCCACTGCAACTTCTATTTCTACAGCATTAGATTCTGTTGTCATTGTTTCTTTGTACTTTTCTATAACGCTATCTGTTATATCTTTTCTTAATTCTGGTGTTATTGGATGAGCTATATCTTTATACTCTCCATCTGGCATTTTTCTTGATGGCATTGCAACAAACATCCCTTTTTGACCATCAATTACTTTTAATCCGTGAATCACAAAGCACTCTTCAAAAGTTACGTCTGCATAAGCTTTTAATTTAAGTTCATTTTCATTTTTTACTGTTCTTAATCTTACATCTGTAATTCTCATTTAAATGCACCTTCCTTATGATTTTGTAGTTTTATTTAAAATTGCATATGAAAATTTCGCAATTTTTAAATTCCTCTTGTAATTTACTACAAGATTCTTCAATATCCTTTAATAAAAATCCAAAATATGAACTTCCACTTCCAGACATGAAAAATTTTATATTTTTAAAAGCTTTTAATTTCTCTTTAAATTTAATAATATTCTCATCATCTATTAATAAACTTTCTTCTAAGTTATTCTCTATATGTTTTTCTAATTCTTCAATATTTTCTTTATCTAAATTTTTAATAATTTCATCTATATTTGCCATTTTTATTTGAGATATTTTTTTATAATTTCCATATGCTTTTTGAGTAGAAACTCCAAAATTTGGTTTTATTATAATAATTTTAGCATCTATATTATTCTTAATCTCTTCTAAGTCTTCACCAATGCCCTTTACTCTAGAAGATTTATTTAAAATAAAAAATGGTATATCAGCACCTATATTTTTACCTAATTCTATCATTTCATCAATTGTTAATATATCATTATAATAACTATTTAATATTTTTAAAAAAGTGGCTCCATTAGAACTTCCACCGCCTAATCCTGCTTGGTGGGGAATTATTTTTTCTAAATATATCTCTATTCTTCTCTTAGATAACTTTGTTTTTTTATAAAAGGCATCGTATATTTTAAATAAAATATTGCTTTTTCCCGTTGGAATATCTACTTTATTTGTAGTTATTTCTAAAATTCCATTTTCTAAAAAGATTTCAATAGTCAATTTATCACTTAAAGTTATTGGATGCATTGTCATATCTAATAAATGATATCCATTTTCTAACTTACCTACTATATTTAATCCAATATTGATTTTTCCGTTGGAATCTACTTTAACTTTCATTAAAAGATATCCTCCTCTCCATCTAAATCAATCACTATTCCTTTACTATCTATTAATTCAACTAATTCTGAAGTTTTACTTTTAGATACATTTCCTTGAGGTACTTCTAACACTCTAAACTTAAAATACTTATTGTAGTATTCAAGTTCTAATTCCATTCCTACTTTTACTTCTGTACTAGCTTTAACTACTTTTCCATTTAATTTAGCTTTACCACCATCAACTACAATTTTTGCAATTGGTCTTCTTTTTATTATTCTACTTACTTTTAAAAACTTATCTAATCTCATTGTTTTCTCCTCTTTTAGTAGTATTATATATACCTTATTTTTTCAATATGTCAATACTTTTTATTTTAGATTCATTCCACAAATTACTCATTTCACTAATTGTAGCTTCTTTAAGTGTACAATTTTTCTCTACATATTTAAATCTTTTTTCAAATTTTTTATTTGCATTACTTAGACAAATTTCAGGATTTATATTTAAATGTCTTGATAAATTTACCAATGAAAAAAATAGATCTCCCAACTCCTCTTCTATATTATTCTTATTATCTTTTAATATCTCCTCTTTTAATTCTAGTGTTTCTTCATCTACTTTTTTTAATACATCCTCTACATGTTCCCAATCAAAACCAACTTTAGAAGCTTTCTTTTGCATCTTCTCTGCTACTAATAAAGAGGTCATTCCTTTAGGTATTCCATCTAATACAGATTTTCTATCTTGATGTTCTTTTTCTTTAGATTTTATTTTCTCCCAATTCACTAAAACCTCTTCTGTTGTTATATCCTCTTTATTTTTATTAAATACATGGGGATGTCTTCTTATCATTTTTTCATTAATGCTATCTAATACATCCTCTATTGTAAACTCTTTATTTTCTGTAGAGATTTGTGATTGAAAAATAATTTGTAACAAAAGGTCTCCAAGCTCACTTTTCAAATGATCTCCACCTATATCCATAGCTTCTAAAACCTCATATGTTTCTTCTAATAAATGAGGTTTTAATGATTTAAGTGTTTGCTCTCTATCCCATGGGCAACCATTTGGTTCTCTTAATACTTTTATTATATCCACAAGTTTATCAAATTTTTCCATTTATTCTTCTCCTCTTTCATACTCTTTTAAAAATTCTAAAGCACTACCACTAAAATATAATCCATTTTCTTTTTGAGAATATCTAGCTTTTTTTTCTTCTATTAACTTCATAATTTTTTCCATATTTATATAATTTGTATTAAACTTTATAAAAGTTTCATCTTCCTCCTCTTTTATTTGAACAATATTAAGTGTTTTAGCTTTTATTTTTAAAGTTAAATATATAAATAAATTTAACAACGGTTTTGGTATTTCACCAAATCTATCTTTTACTTCCTCTTTTATTTCACTTAAATTTATCTCTGTTTTTATATCGAGCAACCTTCTATATATAACCAATCTTTCTGATCCAATTATATATTCCTTTGGAATATATGCTTCAATATCTAGATTTATCTCTGGATCTTTATCTATTACATATTCACCTTTTACTTTTTCCACTTCTTCTTGTAATAATTTAGTATATAAATTATATCCAAAAGTTTCTAAAGCTCCATGCTGTTTATCTCCTAAAAGTTCTCCAACTCCTCTTATTTTCATATCTTCTAAGGATAAATTAAATCCACCACCTAATTCATTAATACTTTTCAATGTTTCATTTCTTTGACTAGTTTTTTTAGATATTTTTTTCTCATCATCCATAATTAGATAACAATAACTTTTTCTATTTCCTCTTCCTACTCTTCCTCGAAGTTGATAAACTTGAGATAATCCTAATTTATCTATCCCTTCTATTAAAATAGTATTAGCATTTTCTATATCAATTCCATTTTCAATTATTGTTGTACTTAATAGTATATCCAAATCTCCTCTTTCAAAAGCTTTTAATCTTTCCTTTATATCTTGAGGATTCATTCTTCCATGAATATAATCAATAGAAATAAATTTGGGTAATATTTTTTTTAATTCTATTAACTTATCTTCTATTCTTTTAACCCTATTAAATATATAAAAAACCTGTCCCTCTCTTGTTATCTCTTTCATAATCACTTTTCTTACACTATCTTTATCATTACCTATAAACTCTGTTTCAATAGCAACTCTACCTTCTGGGGCTGTTTCTATAAGAGAAATATCTCTTATACCAAGCAGTGCATAATTTAATGTTCTTGGAATTGGAGTTGCTGTTAGAGTTAACATATCTACATTATTTCTTAATTTTTTTAATTTTTCTTTAGATTTTACTCCAAACTTTTGCTCTTCATCTATTATTACTAATCCTAAATCATTTAATTTAATATCATCTGAAAGCAATCTATGAGTCCCTATCACTGCATCTACTCCACCTAATATCATTCTTTTTAATATTTCACTTTGCTTCTTTCCACTTGTTAATCTACTTAAAATCTCTACTGTTATTGGATAATCTTGGAATCTTTCTATAAATCTTTCATAGTGCTGTTGGGCTAATACTGTTGTTGGAGCTATTATTAAAACTTGTTTTCCATCCATTATAGCTTTAAAGGTAGCTCTTATTGCTACTTCTGTTTTCCCATAACCAACATCACCACAAACTATTCTATCCATAACTTTAGATGACTCCATATCTTTTTTTACATCATTTATTGCTTGAATCTGATCTTTAGTTTCTGTATATGGGAATTTCTCCTCAAATTCCTCCTGCCAACTAGTATCAGGAGAATATTTATAGCCTATCTTCATTTTTCTTTGAGCTTGTATTTTTACAATCTCTTTGGCAAATTTTAGCATGTCTTTTTCTAGTTTCTCTCTTCTCTTTTTAAACCCTCTTCTTCCCAAGTTATATAATTCAGGAACATTATTACTATCTACTACAAATCTTTCAATTTTATTTAAACTTTCAATAGGAACATATAGTTTATCTTCATCTGCATATTTAATTAAAAGATAATCCATCCCATTGATTATCTCTACTCCTAAATATAATCCTACACCATAATTTTCATGAATAATATAATCGCCCTCTTTAATTTGAGAGAAGTTTTCATATTTTATCCCACCTTTAGAAAAGCTATGTCTTTTTCTAGGAATATCTCCCTCACTCTTTTTTACATCTAATTTTTCAGAATTTTCATTTATATATTTTAAAATATTATTAAGCTCTTCCTCTTTATCCCTTTCTCTTAATATTGCTTCTTGAAATTTATAATCTAATAAATCAATATTTTCTACATAAATATTAATATCTTTATTCTTTTTTAACAATTCTATTATTTCAGGAAAACTTTTATATTCTTTTTTATTATTGTTTATATACATATTTACTGTACTTAATTTTTCAATACTTTTCTGATCAAAATTTGAAAAATATGTTATTCTATCAATTTCATCTCCAAAATATTCAAGTCTTATTGGATACTCTCCATTTGGAGGATAAATATCTAAAATATCCCCTCTAATTGAATATTCCATTCTATTTTCTACTAAGTATTTTTTTTCATATCCATTTTCATTTAATATGTCTATTACATCTTTTCTTTTTAATCCCTTTCCCAATTGAAATATAATCTTATCTTCATTTAAAGAATATTTTTCTATAAGTCCCTCTATAGATACAAATATTATTACCTTATCATCATTTTTAATTACTTCCATCAGTTTATAGTTAACTTTAAAATATTCATCTTTTTCTTGAATATCACTAACCTTAATTATAGTTTTATTTTCTATATCTTTCATATTTTCTAAATATATTTCTATATTTTTATTTGATGAAGCTATATACAATACACTTTTTTCTTTATTAACTATAAATTCTGCCACTTCTTTCCTTAACATATAAACTCCTCTATTTTTTATTAACCTTATTATACAATATTTTTTTCTTTATCTCCATTTTCATATAAAAAAAGAGAAACTAAATTACTTTAGTCTCCCTTTTTTATATTTAAATTAATTAACTAAGAGCTTATTATCCAAAGATTCCAAATACTATAGATCCTATAATTAACATCATCGCTCCACCAACTCTAGAAGAGATTTGAGCAAATGAAATTAATTCCATTCTATCTGCTGCACCAAGTACTGCGATATCTCCAGATCCACCTCTATTAGCCATACATAATCCTGCTGTTATAGCTGCTTCTACTGGATAGAATTTCATTTTCTTTGACATTAACATAATAAATGCTACTGCTCCAAATACAATTGCTAAAGCAATTATTAAGTTTGGAAGTGTTAATGAGTCAATGATTTCTTGAACATTAGTTCCAAATCCTACTGCTCCCATTAATATCCAAATTGTGTGCTTAGAGAAGAATGTTTGAACATTTTTCGCTCCAGCCTTTAATGCTGGTGGCACAACATCTAATATATTTAAAATAATTGCATATATTACTAAGAATGCTAATCTATGCATATCAAATGGTAAATTTAAAGAACTCCAAATTTGTGCTGACAAATTTGATATTATGAACATAACACCTGTTAATACTAATGCTGCTGCAAATTCTTTTTGCCCAACTTCTACTGCTACTTCCTCATCTTTTACAGCTTCTTTTGCATTATTAATAATTAAAGTTCCATTTCCTGTTAATGAAGGTTTTTTAACTCCTAACTCTTTTAATAAAGCTCCAGCAAAGATTGCTATAATATTTGCTATTGTTAATATTGATATTGCAAAGGCAAACCAATCTTTTGGATCTCCACCTGTTTTTTGAGCCCACATTTCTGACATTGGAATTGCTCCAGCTCCAGTTCCACCACCCATTATAGGTAAAACATAGTTCATTACTATATCTAAAGGTTCTTTTCCAAATAATAATCCAGCTCCAATTCCACAAACTGTTGCTCCTAGAACACCAATTAAAATTAGTGGAATGTATCCTGTTATTGCTTGTAATAAAGTTTTTCTATTTACAGTTAAAACTGATCCAACTATTAAAGCTGGAATAAATAACTCTAAAAAGTTAACTGGTTGCTTACTATAAAATATTTTTATAGAGTATAATGCTGGTTTTGGAATTAAATTATAACTTCCAAATACTGCTGACATGAAGAAAACTAAAACAGTTCCTCCACCTACATACTCATTCCAAATAGGAATTCTATCTCCTATTTCACCAAATAAAATTCCAAATACTGCTAGTACTGTGAATATTGTTAAAAAGTTTCCTCTCATTAATCCTGCTGGTTTTCCTCCAAAAGGAATATAAAGCATTACTGCTACTACTAATAGTAATCCTAAGAACATTTGTGGTGATAATCCACTCCACTTAGTTTCTTTCGGATTAAAAAGTTCTTTAAAGTTTTTCTTTGCCATTTTCTCTCCCCTTAATTAATTTTTTTGAAAATATATCACTTTAAAAGTTTTTAAACCTTACTTTACTTTTTTTACAACATCAATAATAGATCCATCTCTATATTCTACTACTGCTACAACTTTTTCCTCAAACTCTATCTCTTTTGGAGCTCCAACTATAAAGTTAGCAAGTTCTCTTAATTCAGCCATAGTTACTAATTCAATTCCAGCTTTTTCAAATCTTTCTAATAGATCTTTTCTGCTAGGATTTACAACTACTCCATAATCTGTAACAACTACATCTACTGTACTTCCAGGTGTTACAACTGTTGTTACTTTATCTATAATTGTAGGAATTCTTCCTCTTGTTAATGGAGCAACTATTATTGAAACATTTGCTACTGCTGCTGTATCTGAGTGTCCCCCTGAAGCTTCTCTTATAACTCCATTAGAACCTGAAATTACATTTACATTAAAGTCTTTATCTACTTCTAAAGCACTTAAAATAACAAAGTCTAATTTATTTACTGCTGGTGAACAGTTAAATGGATTTGCATAGAAATCAGCACTTACTTCTATATGATTTTCATTTTTTCCAATTGACTCTACTGCTGCTAAATCAAAACATTGTACATCAAATAGGTGTCCGATTAGTCCCTCTTCTAAAAGATCAACAAAAGCTTTTGTGATTCCACCTAATCCATAACTACATTTGATATTTCTTTTTATTAACTCTTCTCTTATGAATCTAGTTACTGCTAACGATGCTCCACCTGAACCAGTTTGCATTGAGAATCCATCATTAAAGTATCCTGAAGCTAACATTGCATCTAAAACCTTTTGAGCCATTAATAACTCTTTTGGATTTGATGTAAATCTTGTAGCTCCTGACATTATTCCATTAGGATCTCCAATTTCATCTACAACAACTACGTAATCTACTTGTGTTTGAGGAATACTCATTGGTGAGTTTGGATAAGCAACTAATGTATCAGTTATGATTACTACTTTTTCTGCATGTTCTGCATCAACTTTAGCATAACCTAATGATCCACAAAGTGATTTTCCTTTTACTCCATTTGCATTTCCCATACAGTCTGCTGAAGAAGCTCCTAAAAATGCTACATCTATCTTTAAATCTCCTTCAACTATTGCTCTAGCTCTTCCACCATGAGAACGAATTACTGCAGGATATTCTCCTAATAATCCATTTGATATTTCAGTTGCTAAGTCTCCTCTTAATCCACTTGATTCAACTCTATTTACTACACCTGATTTTATATGCTCTACAATTCCTTCGTGAGCTTTTGTAAATGAACTTGCTGCTACTCTTAAATTCTTAAATCCCATTTCTGCTAATTTATTCATTACTAGAGGTAATACTTTATCACCATTTCTAAAGTGGTGGTGGAAAGATATTGTCATTCCATCTTTTAATCCCGACTTTATAATAGCTTCTTCTAATGAATTTAAAACTTTAGTTCTTTTTACTTTTCCTTTTAATTCAGTTGAATCTTCATTAATAGAATTTTCAGGTTGAAAAGCAAAAGGAGTTTCATAAACTTTTCTATCTTCGTAACCTTTTATTGTTTTTAAAAGACTTTCATCAATTCTTTTGTTTACCATATTACTCATCTCCTCCAAGTTTTACTCCTGCAGCTTTTGCTAATCTTAATACATGCTCTGCTCTTTCAATTATAGGTTTATCTACCATTTTACCATCTACAGTAAATACTCCTTTATTTTGCTCAAGAGCTTCTCTTGTTGCATCTACTATTTTCTTAGCTTTTTTAATATCTAAATCAGATGGAGTATATACTTTATGTATTAACTCTATTTGTCTTGGATGGATTAGTGACTTTCCAGCAAATCCCATTTGTTTTATTTTAGAAGCTTCCATTATAAATCCTTCATCATTATTTACATCTGAGTAAACTGAATCCATTGGATCTATTCCTGCTGCTCTTGCTGCCATTACAATTAATCCTCTTGCTGTGAATAACTCTATTCCTTCTGGAGATCTATTTGTTTTTAAGTTAGTAACATAGTCTTCTCCACCAATAGCCATTCCTATTAATCTATCTGATGACGTTGCAATTGAATATGCATTTAATGCACCTAATGGACTTTCTATAGCTACCATTAATTTTGTTTGTCCAACTGGAATTCCAGCTTCTTTTTCTATTCTCTCAACATGAGCCTGAACATCTAAAACATCTTGTGCTGTATCTGTTTTTGGTATTCTTATTACATCTGGTTGTGCTCTTACAACAAATTCTAAATCCTCAACACCGTATCCTGTGTCTAAAGCATTAATTCTTACAACTGTTTCAATATTTAATTTTTTATATAGAGGTCCCATTTTTCTTAACATATTAAATACTAAGAATCTAGCTGAGTCCTTTTCTGTTATTGCGATTGCATCTTCTAAGTCAAACATTACTGAATCTGGTCTATAAATTTGTACATCTTTTATTACTCCAGGGTTATTTCCTGGAACAAAAAGCATTGAACGTCTTAATTTCATAATTTCCTCCTACTTCCAAGTATATTTTTGTTGAGCTGCTCTAGTTACAACAGTTTGGATTCTACTTTTTATAACTGGTTCAATAGCTCCCTTATCATTTACTAATAATTTTCCAGATGTTACTCCTAATTCCTTAAGAGATTCCATAATTACTCTTTTAACATCTTCTCCATATTGACCCATTACAACACTTTCCATCTCTAACTCAATACCATTATCATTTGGCTCAAGTATGATGTAAATATCACTTGATTCTAAAGTACCTGCTACTGCTCTTACTTTAATTTCCATACTATATCCTCCTTTTATTTAAACATTGATAGTAATACACCCGCTGCTACTGCTGAACCTATAACTCCCGCTACATTTGGCCCCATTGCATGCATAAGTAAAAAATTACTCGGATTCTCTTCTTGTCCCACTTTTTGAACAACTCTTGCCGCCATAGGTACTGCACTTACTCCTGCTGCTCCTATCATCGGATTAATTGTCCCTTTGCTAAGTTTACACATAACTTTTCCAAATAAAACGCCCCCTGCAGTTCCAAAAGAAAAAGCAAATAAACCTAATATGATAATTTTTATTGTTGCTAAATTTAAAAATGCATCTGCACTTGTTGTTGCTCCAACTGTTAATCCTATAAATATTGTAATTACATACATTAAAGCACCTTTTATATGTTCTACTAAATTTGGAACTAATCCAGTTTCTTTCACTAAATTTCCAAACATTAACATCCCAATTAATGGAATTGATGAGGGAATTATTAAGGTAACTACTATTGTAACTATTATTGGAAATAGTATTTTCTCTTTTTTACTTACAGCTCTTAACTGCGTCATTTTTATTTGTCTTTCAGCCTTTGTTGTTAAAAGTTTAATAATTGGTGGCTGAATAACTGGTACTAATGCCATATATGAATATGCTGCTACTGCTATTGGTCCTAATAAATGTGGTGCTAGTTTTGAAGTTAAGTAAATTGCTGTAGGTCCATCTGCTCCTCCAATAATTCCAACTGAAGCTGCTTCATTTCCATTCATTCCTAACAATACCGCTCCTACAAATGCTCCGAATATTCCTAATTGAGCTGATGCTCCAAGTAATAAACTCTTTGGATTTGCAATTAACGGTCCAAAATCTGTACTAGCTCCAATGGCTAAGAAAATAAGTGGTGGATATACTCCATACTTAACTCCTTGATATAAAATATTTAATAATCCATTTTTATCCATTACGCCCTCTGTTATTGGGGCTGGTAAATTTACCAGTAACATACCAAAAGCTATTGGTAATAATAAATATGGTTCGTATTGTTTTTTTATAGCTAAATATAATAAGAATAATGATACTAATAACATTATTACTTGATTCATTGTTAACATAGCTATTCCTGTTGTTGAATATAAGTTAATTAAAAACTCCATTTTTACTCCTTTTACTTTTTAATTTACATCATAGTTACAAGTAATGTTCCTCCATCAATTGTATCTCCCTTTTTAACTTCAATTGTTTGAATTTCTCCATCTTGTGGTGCTACTATTGGATTTTCCATTTTCATAGCCTCTAATACAACTAAAGTATCTCCAGCTTTTACTATATCTCCTGGATTAACTTCAACTGAAACAACTAATCCTTGCATAGGTGCATCTATTTCAATTGCATTTTCTGATTTCTTAGGAGAAGTCTCTCTTACTACTTCAACTTTTTTTTCTGGAGTTGATATATTTCCTTGAACCTCTGTTACAGATTCTATTTCTACTTCATATACCTTTTCTCCAATTTTCACTTTATATACTTTTATCATTTTTCTACCCCTTTTTAATTTATCTCTTTAATTCCTAAAACTTTAATTGTTGCATCTTTATCTTCTCCAGCAGCTTCAATACTAGCTACCATCATTGCTACTCTCATCTCTTCACATTTTATTTGTGATGGATCAAAAGCTTTTCTTGTAACTTCTTCTTTTGATACTTTCTTAGCTACAACTGTTTTCTTTACTTTTGCTTCTACTTTTTCACCTGGAATATACTTAAATAAAGAAATAACAAAGGCTAATATAGAAAGTATTGAAAATACTACAATCATACTTATTAAAGTTATCTCTAGAGACGTCATTAATGATATTGCTCCCTTAAACATTTCTGAAAATCATTCTCCTTTCTCTAAAAAATTATATTTATATTTCTTACTTCCTTTGTTTCTTTTGGTTTATCTCTATTTTCTAAATAACCTTTTGCAATTTGTGGAAACATTGCATACATTAAAACATCTTCTGGTGATTTTGCTAAACTTCCAATTTCTTTTGCAATTTCATCATATTCTGGTTTTATTAAATCTGCTGGTCTACCAGTAAACACTTCTTCGTTTCCTATAATTTTTTCTCTAATCTCCTTTGATACTGGAGCTGGAGATTTTCCATACAATCCCTTTACGTAATCTTTTATCTCTTTAGGAATCATTTTATATCTTTCACCAGTTAATACATTAAATACTGCTTGTGTTCCAACCATTTGACTCAATGGAGTTACTAGTGGTGGATATCCTAAATCTTCTCTTACTCTTGGTATCTCTTTTAAAACATCTTCATATTTATCAGCAGCTTTTTGAGCTGTTAATTGAGACACTAAATTAGATAACATTCCTCCTGGAAGTTGATATTCTAAAATACTTGGCTCTACAAAATATGCTTGCATATTTAATACTTTTTCATCTACATATTTTTTTCTAATTGGTTTAAAATACTCAGCTATCTCTTTTAATAAAGTTAAGTTAAGCTGCGGATCTCTTTCACTACCTTCTAAAGTTCTTGCCATAGATTCTGTAGCTGGTTGAGATGTTCCACCTGCAAAAGTTGAAATTGCTGTATCTATAATATCTACTCCTGCATCAATAGCTCTTAAATATAGCATACTTGCTATTCCACTTGTTGCATGAGTATGTAACTCTAATGGAATATTAATTACAGATTTTATCTCTTTTATTAATTTATAACCTGTTTCTGGTAAAAGAATTCCAGCCATATCTTTTATTACAATAGAGTCAGCTCCCAACTCTTCCATCTCTTTTGCTAAATTTTTATAATACTCAGTTGTATGAATAGGACTTATTGTATAAGCTATTGATAATTGACAATGTCCTCCATATTTTTTAGTAGCTAGTGCTGCTGTTTTTAAATTTCTAACATCATTTAATGCGTCAAAAATTCTAATTATATCTATTCCATTTTCAATTGATTTCTTAACAAACTCTTCTACTATGTCATCACCATAATGTCTATATCCTAAAAGATTTTGTCCTCTTAATAGCATTTGTAATTTTGTTTTTTTAGCTCTTTTTTTTATAGCTCTTAAACGCTCCCAAGGATCCTCATTTAAAAATCTTATACATGC
>NZ_CAMQYW010000018.1 GCF_947039425.1 uncultured Cetobacterium sp.
GAGATACGAATTCGTGACTGGAGTTCAGACGTGTGCTCTTCCGATCTGTTCCATACTTTATTCCTAAAAATTTACAGATATTAAAATGTTCTATAGTTTGCTGCATTATTCCATCATCACAAGCTATTACCATTAATAGATATTGAATTCCATTTGCTCCTGCAACCATGTTTTTTATAAATTTCTCATGACCTGGAACATCAATAATACCTATCTTCCCACCACGGGGATTATCTATATACGAAAATCCGATATTTATAGTTATACCTTTCCTAATCTCGTCAGGTAAAACATCTGTATCAATTCCTGTTAATTTTTTTACTAAAGATGTCTTTCCATGGTCAATATGACCTGCTGTACCTATAACTATATTCTTCACGCTATCACCTTTTCGATATTTTGTGTTCTATAACGGTTCTTAAAGTTTGTATTTATGTCTTCTTATTCACACCATAATTAATACCTCATTATTTAATTTTTGTCAACTTTTATTTTATTCCAAAAAAAAAAGGAACTCTTTTTTTTCTTTAAGAGTTCCCATTTTTCTAGTATTCAAGCCTGTATACTAGTTCTTTTATTTTTAATTTTTTTTTATTTTTATTTTTAGGTGCTATTCCTTTTTTTTCATCTACTAGTAGTTTTTTTTTTATAAAAATAATTTTATTTTTTTATTTTAATTTGTTGGAGCTATTCCATTTATTGCATCTACTAATCCTAAATTAGTCACAACTCCCACTAATTTATTTTCTTTATTCAATACTGGGATAACACGAGCATTTATACTTGCCATTTTATCTATGGCTTCTAATAAATTATTATCTTTGTTTAACGTTTCAAAATCTGTGTACATTATTTCCCGTACTCTTGTATTTTTATTTTCTATACCAGAAATTAAATTTTTTCTAAATATTAACCCTATTGGCTCACTGTGATATCCATCCTCTTTTTGAGTTACAATTAAGAAATCAGTGTCATGTGTTTGTAGTAAATTAAAGGCTCGAGACAGGTTTCCTCTTCCCTCTATTGTTCTATAATTCTTAGACATGATATCTGAAACAAGTAGCTTTGATGGTGTTTTCCACATTCTGTCATCTCCAACAAATTGCTTTACATAATCAGTTGCTGGATTCTTTAATATTTCATCTGGTGTACCATATTGAATAATTTCACCATCTTTTAAAAAAGCTATTTTTTCTCCTAACTTTATTGCCTCATCCATATCATGAGTCACAAAGATAATAGTTTTTCCAAGTTCCTTTTGTAATTTTAATATTTCATCTTGGATGCTCTCTCTCGTTATAGGATCTAGTGCAGAAAAAGGTTCATCCATTAATATTATATCTGGATTTATAGCAAGAGCTCTAGCTATTCCTATTCTTTGTTTTTGCCCTCCTGAAAGTTCATGAGGATATTTATCATAATAAATATCTGCATTTAAACTTAATAGCTCCAATAGTTCCATAGCTCTTTGTTTTCTTTTTTCCTTACTCCACTTAAGTAACTTTGGAACAAGTTCAATATTTTCTCCTATTGTCATATGTGGCATCAAACCTTCTTTTTGAATCACATACCCTATTCTTCTTCTCAAGATAATTGGATCTACTTCTCTTACATTTTCTCCATCTATTCTTACTTCTCCTTCAGAAGAATCTATTAATCTATTGACTAATTTCATAGTTGTCGTTTTCCCACATCCTGATTCACCAACTAAAACAACAAATTCTCCAGTTTTAACTGTAAAGTCAATATTCTTTAAAACATAATTTATTTTGTCATAGGATTTTGAAACTTTCTTAAACTCTATCATGTATTCCTCCTTATCTAGATCTCACATCATGATGCTATATAAGTATTTACTACATAGATAAAAACAATCCTATTTATTTTATTAATTATCTAATTTTTCATAATCAACCATTGAATCTTTAACTACTTTTCTTAAAGCTAATAATCCAATTAAGTTAGGTAAAACCATCATTCCATTAAACATATCAGCCAGTTGCCAAATAAGATCAACTTTTAATAATGATCCAAATACTATCATAATCATTACTAACGCTCTATATACATTGATCGCTTTTTCACCTTCAAACAAATATCTAATATTAGCTTCACCAAAGAAATACCATCCAATTATTGTTGAAAATGCAAAGAATAATAAACATATAGCTATAAAGGCATATCCCATTCCACCTAAGGTATCTCTGAATGCATTTTGTGTTAATACAATACCTGTTGCTGAATGAAGAGGTATTTTTGATGTTAAAATAACTAATGCTGTACAAGTTAATACAACAAATGTATCAATAAAAACAGTTATAAAAGCTACTATTCCTTGTTCTCCTGGATGAGCAACCTTTGCTATTGCATGAGCATGAGGTGTAGAACCCATACCAGCCTCATTAGAGAATAACCCTCTTGCCACACCATATCTTACAGCTTGTTTAACTGTAACACCCATAGCTCCTCCTAATGCAGCCTGTGGATCAAATGCAGAAACAAATATTGATGTCAATGCAGGCATTATTTCTTTATAATTTATAAATAAAATTATAATACATGCAATAATATAAGCAGCTGCCATAATTGGTACTAATTTCTCTGTTACTGAGGCTATTCTTTTTACTCCTCCAAAGAAAACAAATCCAGCAAGAATAGCTATTCCTATCCCAACTAATGCTGGTGATATTCCAAAGGCAGTATCAAACGCTACTGCAATTGAATTTGCTTGTACTGCATTTCCTATTAATCCTAAAGCCACTATACATGCTACAGAAAAAAAACATGCTAGAATTTTTGCTAATCCTTTATGACTTATACTTTTTTCTATATAATAAGCAGGTCCCCCTGTTATTTGTCCATCTCTTCTTGTTTTAAAAACTTGACCTAATATTGCTTCTGCGTATACTGTTGCCATCCCGAAAAAGGCACTTACCCACATCCAAAATATTGCTCCAGGTCCTCCTGATGCCAATGCTGTTGCTGCTCCAGCTAAATTTCCTGTTCCTACTTGTGCTGCTATAGCTGTTGCCAAAGCCTGAAATGAAGACATTCCATTTTCATCAGCTGCTTTTCCATTTAAATTTAATCCACCTGTTACTTTTCTTACACCTTCACCAAATTTTCTAACTTGAACAAATCTTAACTTCAAACTAAAATATAAACCCGTTCCTAATAATAAAATAATCAAAAAATTTCCCCACAAAAAACTATTAATTTTTACCACAATTTCATACATTTTAAATCCTCCTACTTTTTTATTGTTTGTTCATATTACATACAAATCTAAACCAAATAAAAAAGAAGGTATTAAAAAAAAATACCTTCTGGAATTAAAAAAGAATTATACAAAAAAATAATCTAATGCATAATTGCTCTGTCCTTTTACCTGAGAGTTTAGTCTAAATAATAATTATATTATTTAGGTTTGCTCCTTCGGTGCTCTTTTGAGTCTCTCCAGAGGTTCGTCCAATATAGGTCCTTGTTATGTTAGTCATATTACCTGAAAGATTTACTTCTTCGGTGGCTTATTAGCTCTCTCCCTATATCTTCATCCGATTCATTTATTTTATTTATGTTATTGAACTTTTGTTTTTACATTCTAAATTGAAAAAAAATTTTTGTCAATGTTTTTTTTTAATAATTTTTTTCTATTTTTTTTAAAAGGATATAGGTAGCACCCAATAAACCCGCATCATTTCCTAATTCTGCCATTTTTATTTCTAAAATGTCTAAATAAT
Source organism: uncultured Cetobacterium sp. (assembly GCF_947039425.1). Taxonomy (GTDB): domain Bacteria; phylum Fusobacteriota; class Fusobacteriia; order Fusobacteriales; family Fusobacteriaceae; genus Cetobacterium_A. Next base: position 3,741 of record NZ_CAMQYW010000018.1, read on the forward strand.
TTTTCATCAACTTTTTATTTAAATTTTCTATTATTATGTCTTTTAAAAAATCACCTTGTTTAGAAATACCACCACCTAATATTATTTTTTTAGGATTAAATATATAAATTAATGAACTCAATCCATCACATAAATAATCTATCCATTTTATTAAAATTTCATTCTCAATTTTATTGCCATTTTTTACTCTTTGAAAAAATTCTAATCCATTTATTCTGATTCCTAATTCTTCATATACAAAATCTAATAATGCTGTTGTTGAAGCATATGTTTGATAACATCCTTTCTTTCCACAAGCACAATGTTTACCATTTTTTTCTATTTGAATATGACCAAATTCAGCGGCTACACTTCCTTCTCCTAGGAATAATTCTCTATTGAGAATTATTCCTCCTCCAATTCCTGTTCCTATTGTTAAACAAAGGAAATTATTATCATTCTTTCCTGCTCCTAACCACATCTCTCCTATCGCTGCTGAATTTACATCATTTTCAATTATTACAGGAACTAAATATTTTTTTTCTAATATTTTTACAACATCTGTTCCTATCCATCCTGGAATTAAATCAGTTCCTCCTACAACTTTACCTAATTTACCATCCACTTGTCCTGTTGTTGATATTGCAATTCCTGAAATCAAATTTTTCATCTGATAACTTTCAACTATATTGAATATCTTCTTTAAAAGTTCTTCTTTTCCTTTTCTTGCTTCTGTATCTATTTTTGATGAATACAAAATTTTTCCATTTTCATCAATTAATCCATACTTTATATCTGTTCCACCAATATCTATTGCTACTATAAACATAATTTTCTCCTATAAGAAGTTTCTTCCTATTTCTTTTGCTATTTCTATTTTTTCTGCTGATATTTTTTTCATTGGAAGTCTACAATTTCCTGCAGCTTCTACTCCTTTTGATTTTAAAATTTCTTTTATTGTTTGATATAATCCATTTTTTAATACTGCTTCAATAATATCATTTAAATATGTTTGTTTCTCTCTAGCTTCTGCTATTTTACCCTCTTTTGTATAGTTAAAAATTTCCTTTGCTATTTTACCAGTAACGTTGTATGTACTTCCTATTGCTCCATCTACTCCTAAAGAAACAGCTGGCAATAACATTTCATCAAATCCAGCAAATAATAGCTTATCAGGGAATGCCTTTCTAACTCTCTCTAATAAATAGAAATCTCCTGCAGTAAATTTAATTCCAATTATTTTGTCATGACATAATAATTCTCCAAATTGCTCAACATTCATATTTACTCCAGTTAAAAATGGAATTGAATATATTATCATATTGTTATTTGTTTCATTTACTATTGTCATATAATAATTTTTAATCTCTTCAAAATCGAACTTATAATAAAATGGTGTTACTGCAGATAATGAATCATAACCTAATTCTGTTGCATATTTTCCAAGTTCTACTGCTTCATATAAATCAATTGATCCAACTTGTGCTATTAATTTTATACTATCTTTAGCCTCATCTTTTACTATTTCAAAAATTCTTTTCTTAGTTTCTGTAGGTATCATAAAGTTTTCTCCAGTACTTCCTCCTACATATAAACCATCCATTTTCATTACATCTATATTATATCTTACGATATTTCTAGTTCCTTTTTCGTCTAAATTTCCCTTCTCATCAAATGATATTAATAATGCTGAATATAATCCTTTCATTGCTTCCTCCAAATTTTTTTGTTTTTTTATTTATTCAAGGTATTTAATACCCAATTATAAATCTCATCTTCTAGCCCATTTATATTTTCATGACCAAAGTCAGGATATATTAATTGTTGTTTTTTGCTAATAATTCTATTGTATAAAGAAAATTGTGCAGATGGTGGACAGACTTTATCCATCAGTCCAGATACAACTGTTACATCTCCTTTTATCATAGATGCAAAATTTTTAACATCTATATAGTCCAATGTTTTAAAATATTTCTCTTCATTCTTATGCATTGGATCATACCATCGAAAAAAATCTCTTAATTCTTGATATGCAAATTCACCATAATCTAAATCCCAAACTCTTTTAAAATCACAAAGATATGGGTATATTGCAAATGTCGATTTTATTTTTTTACTTAATGCTGCTGAAACTAAGGCTAATGCTCCTCCTTGTGAATATCCTAAAGTAAGTATATGTTCTTCATCAATCTCATTTAAGTTACTCACTATATTTATAAGTCTAAGTGCGTCTAAATATACTTTTTTATAATATAGTTCCTCCGGTCCTTCAAGTAATCCTCTAGTTAAATTTCCTGTTCTAAAATATTCTTTTCCAGATTTACCCATTTGGTCTCTACAATCCATTATAAAATAAGCAACATCTAAACTAGAATAATGAAGTCGTCTACTCCAATCACCATTGCTTCCACCATAACCATGAAATTCAACAATAGCTGGTATTCTTTTTTTTATTATTTTTGGCATTATCATTTTTGCATATACTCTAATACCATCAATTCCTAAAAATGATATATCATAACAATTACAAATTGGACTTTTAAATTGTGAAGAGAGAATTTCTATTCTCTCTTCACTTTCATTTAATTTTTTTATATTTTCTTCCCAAAAAATATTCATGTCTTCTGGTATCTCTCTTGCTCCCTTATATTCCTTTAGTTTTTCTAAAGACAAATCTATATTAGGCATTTATGCTCCAAGTATTAGGTTAGGTATAAATAATACTATCCCTGGGAAAAGAGTTAGTAAAATTAAGGTTATAAAAATTGGAACTAATAATGGTATTACTCCTTTGGTTATGGTACTTACTGGAATATCCCCTACTCGAGATACTACAAATAACGCCATTCCCATTGGTGGAGTTAATATTCCTATCATTAAGTTTAATGTGCTTAAAACCCCAAAGAATACAGGATCTATTCCAAATTGAATTACAACTGGAATTAACATTGGAAGTACTAAAACTTGTAAAGCTAAAGCTTCTATAAATGTACCTAAGAATATTAATAATAAATTTATCATTACTAATACCATTAAAGGTGATTTCGCATAAGTTAAGAAAACTTCGGCTATTTTCATAGAAATCTGTTCTCTTGCAATAACTTGTCCAAAAAAAGTTACACCCATAATCATTAAAACTGTAACTCCACTTATTTTTATTGTTTCAATTACATCTTTTACAAAACTTTTTGGAGTTAACTCTTTATATAAAAATATTCCTAAGATCATAGAATAACAAGTTGCAATTACTGCCGCTTCTGTTGGAGTAAAATATCCTGAGAATATTCCACCTATAATTATAAATGGCGTTAATAGTGCCCAAAAAGATTCTTTAAAAGATATCCATCTCTCTTCCATTGAAGCCTTTGGAGCTCTTTTATATCCTCTTTTTTTACAAATAAAATAATTCATAACCATTAATGCTATTGTTAATATTATTCCTGGGGCAAACCCCCCTAAAAATAATCTTGCAATAGACTGATCGGCTATTACTCCATAAATAATCATAGTTATACTTGGTGGTACAAGAGGTCCTATTATACAAGAAGCTGCTGTTAATCCTCCACATATATCATCATCATAACCTTCATCTCTCATAGCTTTTATTTCAAGTTGTCCTAGCCCTCCAGCATCTGCTAAGGCTGATCCAGACATTCCTGAGAAAATTAAACTTGCAAATATATTTACATGTCCCATTCCACCTGTATAATGTCCTAGTAATGCTTTTGCAAATCTAAAAATTCTTTCTGTTATTCCCGAACTATTCATTAAAACTCCAGTTAGAATAAAAAAAGGAACACTTAACAAACTGAAACTATCTAAACTATCTACAAGTAACGCACCTACAAAATAAACTACATTCCAATCTGTTAATGCAAAGAATAGTAATGTTGCAAATACTAATGAAAACCCTACAGGAACTCCTACAAAAATTAATGCAAACCACGAAAGAAAAGTAAATACTGTTATCATGAATTTTTCACCGCCATTTTTTCTACTTTTTTTGGAGATATTATAAATTTATTATTTTTGTAATCCTCCATTACAACTTTCAAAAATCTAAAAAGCATTAAAGATGAAATTAATGGAAGTGCAATATACATCCATCCTGCTGATATTTGTAGAGCGATTAAAGTAAATATTTTTTTTCTTAAATATAACTTATGTCCAATATGAATCATTGCTATCAACGATATAAATACAATTGATTGGTTAAAAGTATTTGCTATTTTCAATCCTTTTCCTGTAAATTTATTATATAAAAAATCTATAAATACATGTTGTCTATATTTTATTCCTATACTTACTCCAAGCATTCCTATATATACAAACAATAATATTGCTAACTCTTCACTCCATATTAAAGGCGAATTAAAAACCTGTCTAAATAAAATTTGAGCAACAAGTGTTATAAACATTATAATAAATAGAATAGCTCCTACTATTTCTTCTATATTCCCAATAATCTTTTTTATATTCATTTCCAACTCCTATTCATTTTCTTATTATTTTACTGACAATATTTCATCTAATGCTTTTTGTCCAACTTTTCCATTTTTCTTTACATAGACTTTATAAAATGGAGACATTGCTGATCTAAAATCATCTAATTTAGGATTTGTTACTTCTACTCCCTCTTCTTTAAAATAACCTAATAAACTTGCTTCCTCATCTACAAATAATTTCGTATGATATTTTGCTGCTACTTCAGCTTCTTCTCTTAAGATTTCTTGTAAATTTTTTGGTAATTTCTTTAAAGTTGATCCACTTACCATATATAATTGATCGTTTAATATATGATTTGTCATTGCTAAATATTTTTGTACTTCATAGAATTTTTGTGCTTTTATTGCTGATAATGGATTTTCTTGTCCATCAACAGAGTTAGTTTGAAGAGCTAAGTATACTTCTGAGAAAGCCATTGGAGTTGCAGATGCTCCTGTATTTTTAGCATACTCTAAGTTTGCTTCTGCTTTTGGAACTCTTAATTTCATTCCCTTCATATCTTTTAATGTCTTTATAGCTCTATTTGACGTTGTTTGTCTTGTTCCATTATATCCTTGAGATAGTATCTCTATATTTAAATTATCTTTTATTTTCTTTTGAAGATTTTTACCAAATTCAGTATTAAATGTAGCTTTTTGCATATGAGCAAAATCCTCTATTACATATGGTAATGAATAAACTTGAGCTTCTGGAAAAAATATATTAAATCTTCCCATCTCTGCAAATCCCATGTCAATTACTCCCGCTGACATTTGCTCCATTACAGATCTATCATCTCCTAATTGTCCTCCAGGAAATATATTTAATATTATTTGCCCATTTGATTTTTCTTTTAAATTGTTTGCAAATTGTTCTGCTGCTTTATACTCATTTGAACTTGTATTTGCTACCATTCCTAATTTCAATTCATATACTTTTTCATTTGCTCCAAAAGCCACCATTCCAAAAACTAAAGTCAAACCTGCTACTTTTAATACTCTGTTCATTTTTCCTCCCTTTATTCTTTTTATTTTAAATCCCCCAATTTAACTAAACTTTCTTTGAATAATATATTAATTTTTGTTGTATAGTTTTGAGGTTTTTTTAAATTTGGCTTATATAAAATTTCAAATAAATTTTTACCTGCATAATATCCTTGTTCATAAAAATCTTCAGATACTGTTGCTATAATATCTTTATTGTTTAACATCTTTTCTATTTTTTTATTAAATCCATTTGTTACAATTTTTAGATTTATAATATTTTCACTTTTCAAATATTCGATTATTTCTGGGGCATATCTATTTAAATATATTCCATCTATATCCTCATCAATATATTCCTTAAGCTTATTTTTATTTTCTAGCATATTTTCTATAAAAATTGGTTCTTTATATTTTAATAAACTAAATTCTATTTGACTTAAAAATCCTTCTAAATATTTTTTTGAAGAAATTCTGTCATCTCCTCCATCAAAAATTAAAATTTTCTTATTTTTTTTTATAAGTGTACTTAAAATATTTCCTGCAACTCTTCCTGATTTATAATATCCTGATTCAATAAATAAATTTTCATTTTCTATTGTTTCTCCTATAGTAACTATTTTAATTTTATCTAAATAAGGAGTTAAAATTTTTTTTATTTTTTCTTTATCTAAAGGAGCAATTATTAATCCATCTATATTTTTAGTTAAAATATTTTTTAAACTCATTATTTGTTCATCTATATTTTTTATATCTGTTTCTAAAATTTTTATTTTAAATCCAAAGTCTTCCAATTCTTTTTGAATATCTTTTAACCCCTTCTTTATTTGAATTGCATACTCTTCATTTAAAGATTTAACAATTAATGCATAAATATTTTTTTTACCCTTTCCAGCTAAATAACTTCCTAAATAGTTTTTTTGATAACCCTCTTTTTCAGCTAAGTCTAAAATTCTTTTTTTAGTTTCAGCTTTAATATCTTTACTTCCATTTAAGGCTCTAGCTACTGTTGTTCTCGTTAATCCAAGTTTTTTAGCTAAATCTTCTTGTGTTATCATCTTTCACCTTTCTTTTGTTCTCGCGAACATTTTTGTTGGTAATTAATTATTACATTTTTCTTAATTTGTCAAATTTTTTTTTAAATTGTTGTAAAAATTTGAAAAACATCTTATAATATAGAGATAAAATAAATAATTAAAAGGAAGTGAAAAATGAAAATTATTAGTAAAACAAAACCAAAAGGTACAGAATACAGTGAACTTAAAAATATGAAAAAAGCTGCAAGAATTGTAAAAAATAAAGATGATAGAAGAAGAGCTGAAAACAAAAGAGTAAATGCTGAAGCAAGAAAAGAAAGACAAGTTGAAAATGAATTTTATGAAAAAATTAAAGAAGTTCAAATTGTTGGATTTAATAAAGGAATGTTAATTGTATTAATTAACGGTGAACAAGAAAAAAGAAACTTAACTTTTGGAAGAAGAAGTGTTAATCTTACTGAAAATATTGAATCTTTACATAATTTTGAATTGAAATTATTTGGAGAAATGGTAGAATTAAAAAGATTAGGAAACTATAATCAAATGAAAGAAACTATTGCTTGGGCTATATCTGAAAACGTATAAAAAGGGAAATTAAATTTCCCTTTTTTTATTTTTCTAATATTAATTTATTTAAAAATCTCCCTACACCACTTTCTAGATTAGTGTCAGCTATGTCCTTTGCTACTTTTTTCACTTTTTCTGTAGCATTTCCCATTGCTACTCCATAACCTACGCCTTCTATCATTTCTATATCATTTTCTGCATCTCCAAAAGCAATACATTCACTCATTAATATATTTTTACTATTTAAAACCTTTTCTAATGTTTTTGCCTTATTTACATTTTTATTTAAAACCTCTAAATATTTTTCTTGAGAAAAAGCCATATATATATTTTCTCCAAATAGATCATTTAATTTAATTTCTAATGTTTTTAATTTTTCATTTTCATCTATAAACAAAGCTTTTGTCATTTTAAGATTTTTAAAAGTTTTAAAATCTTTCTTTATAGCATCCATCCCTATAGATTTAGAGTAATATTCTGTTTCCCAATTTAAATCATCCTCTACATACCAAGTCTCATTTTGATATAAATTTAAATGAGTTTTAGTTTCATGTGATAAATTTATTAATTTTTTTACTATCTCTTCATCTAAAGGTTCTTCAAAAATCACTTTATCTTCTTCTAAAGATACAATTTTTGCTCCATTATAACAAACAATGTCTAAAGGAATATTTAAATTTTTAACAAGATTTTTTGTTGCTGAATATGCTCTTCCTGTAGCAATAACTATTTCATATCCCAATCTATTTAACTCTTGTAAGACTTTTTGATTTTCCTCTGTTATTTCTTTTTTATCATTTAATAGCGTACCGTCTAAATCTAAAGCTATAGCTTTAATCATCATATCCTCCTAGATTAACTTAATATACATATAATACAAAAAAAAATTAGGTTTCCCTAATTTTTTATTATTATATTTTCTAACTTGTGATTTCCATTTGGATTAAATTCAAATCCTTCTATTTTATTATTTAAACCGACATTATACATTTTATATACTATTGGAATTATTGGATTATCTTCTTCTATTATCTCTTGAACTTTTTTATAATTATCTTTTCTTTTATTTATATCTTTTGTTTTTCTTGCCTCATCCAATAAGTTATCAACCACTTTATTAGAATAGAAACTTCTATTTCCAACTGCTCCTTTTGAAGATGAATGAAGTAATGGGTACATTCCATAATCTGCATCTCCAGTACTTGCATACCATAATCCTATTAACGCATTATGTTGCCCATTCGCTGAAAATTGTAAAAAAGAAGATAATTCTAGAGTTTGAATAGTTACCTCTATTCCTATCTCTTTCAAGTTTGCTTGAATAACCTGAGCCATTTGATATTTTGATGGATCTTCATATATCCATAAATCTATTTTAACTGGTTTTCCATAAGCTTTTACAATTTCTTTTCCCTTTTCTATATTCATATTAACTCTTTTTATATTTTTATTATATCCAAATGTTGACGGAGTTAATATCGAGTTAGCTATTTGAGATGTTCCTTCAAAAACGATTTCATTTATTGCATCTTTATCTATAGCATATTGAATAGCTTTTCTCAATTTTTTGTTATTTAATGGAGCTTTTGATGTATTTATAGATAAGAAGTCTGTTCCATATGATGATTTACTAATTAATTTTAATTTATTTTCTTCGTGAAAATTTTTAACATCAATTGCTGAAATATCATATGCAATATCAATCTCTTCAGTTTCTAAAGCTATATATCTATTAGAAGTTTCTGGGATTGTTACAAATGTTACTTTATCTATTTTAGGCCTTCCTTTATAATAATTATCAAATGCTGATAAAACTACTTTTTCTCCTATTCCCCAACTTTCTAATTTAAATGCTCCTGTTCCTATATACTTTATTTCACTTTCTTTATTATTATTTTCTTTAATAATTGCTAATGATGAATGTGTTAAATTGTGTAAAACTAGCTGTGGATTGAATTTCTGCTTTATTAAAACTGTATAATTATCTATTTTTTCAATATTTTCTATAGGTTCCACTAAAACTTTCGTTACTGGAATAGATAAATTTCTTTTTAAACTTTTTATCACTACATCTGCATTTAATTCACTTCCATCATGAAATAAAACTCCTTTTTTTAATTTTATTACTAAATTATTATTATTATCAATACTATAGCTTTCAGCCAATTCTGGTTGGATTTTTGTATTTTTGTCTAAATAAAACAAGTTGTTATAAATTTGTTTAGTAATTGCAAGTGTTGAGCTATCTGTATGTTTTTGCGGATCAGAGGATCTTCCTTTATATCCTAATGCTACCTTTATTTCTCTCTGTTCAATTCCAAATGCTATGTTGAAAAAAACTAAAAATAAAACTATTAATATCTTTTTTTTATTCAAAACACTTCCCCCTATTTTTTTACATGTTATAATTAGTATGTCATATTTTATTTTTATTTACAAACAAACATTAGAAATTGTATTAATACAATTACGGGGGTGTTATTGTGCTAAATATTTTCAATTCATATATAAAAAAATCTTCTAAAAATATTTATTTAGATCTTTTTATTTTTTTTAAAACACAAATAGAAAATGGAACTATAAAAGAAAAATTACCACCTATTAGACAAACTGCTCAAGCTTTAAATATAAGTACAAATACTGTTGTTAAAGCATATTTAGAACTTGAAAAGTATAAATATGTTGAAAGTAAACCTGGAAGTGGATTTTTTATTTGTTATTCTACTATTTATGAAAACAATGATCATTTATCTTTTGAAAATGAAGATACCTTATATCAATATTTTTCAGAAGATATTAAATTTGATTTTATAAATTCATCACCTAATATCAGTTTTCTACCTGTAAAAGATATTCAAAATTCTATTAACTTTATTTTAAATAGAGATAAAGAAAAAGCACTTATTCATTCAGGACCTTTAGGTTCTTCTAATTTAAGGATTTCTATATTCAATTATTTGAAAAAATATAATATTAAAAGTTCAGTTGATAATATTCACATTCTTTCTGGAGCACAACAAGGAATTGACATTATTAGCAAAGCATTAATTTTTCCAGGAGATATTGTTGTTGTAGAAAAACCAACATATTTAGGTGCTCTTAATACATTTAAAAAACAGGGTGCTAAAATTAAAGAAGTTCCAATTTTAAGTGATGGAATTTGTCTTTCATCTTTAGAATACATTTTAAAAAAAGATAAAATAAAATTTTTATACCTTATGAGTAATTTTCAAACTCCTACTGGAATTTCTATTTCTAATGAGAAAAAAGAAAAATTAATAGAATTATCTAAAAAATATAACTTTTTTATTTTAGAAGATGATTCATCAGCAGATCTTTTTTATACAAATAATTATCCTTATCCCATACGATCGTTGAATGATGAAAATGTTATTTATATTAAAAGTTTTTCCAAAATTTTTATGCCTGGATTTAGATTGGGATTTTGTATCATTCCTAGCTCTATTTTAATAGATTTTTTAAATTTAAAAAAATTAATTAATTTAGATTCTTCTACTCTATATCAAGAGGCATTTGCTCATTTATTAAATGAAAATTTAATTGAAAAACAAATGCTATTATCAAGAAAAAAATATAAAACTATCCAATATCTTATTATTTATGAACTTAAAAAAATATCTGATATATCTTTTTTCACACCTAAAGGTGGTTTAAGTATTTGGATAAAACTTCCTCATAATATTTCTGGAAAAGCTATATATACAAAATTATTAAGAAAAAAAACTCTTATTGTTCCTGGATATATTTATTCTTCTAATTTAGATAATTATATCAAACTAAATTATGCTCAAATTTCTGAAACAAATATAAAAGAAGGAATAAAACTACTAAAAAACACAATTTTAGAATTACAATTTTTTGAACTTTAAAACACCCCATTACACTAACAATTATAGTGTAATGGGGTGTCGCTATTTTTATTTTTTCAAATTAGAATATAATAAATATGAGTAATGAGTTTTAAAATCTAATGTTATAGAAGTTAATTTTTCTAAATTAATCCAAATTGGTTCTAAATCTTCACCTTCATCTAAAAGTAATTCCTTAGGAAGGATATTATTATTCTTTAATTGAACTATATAAATATATAATGATTCTGTTGTATATCCAGGGGATAAAATTAATGGTTCAGTAGAATTATATATTACATTATAATCATCTTGTTCATATCCTGTCTCTTCTCTAATTTCTCTATATAAAGTTTCTATAGGATTTTCACCATTTTCTATTATTCCAGCTGGTATTTCTAAAAGTATTCCCTTTGCTCCAGGTCTATATTGTTTTACTAATAAAGCTTTTGTTAAATCTTTATTTAAAATTAGCGATGCTATTGCGTTGGGTTTTTCTAAATATTCTAACATAGTATTTTTAGTTGGATGTTTTTCTATTTTTACTTTTAAAAATTTTAAATCATCTATATTTTTCATTTTATTCTCCTATTATTCTTTTAAATTCAACAGGTAATTCTGAAATAAATGTTAATTTTTCATTTGTAACTGGATGAACTAATTTTAATGTATAAGCATGAAGTCCTAATCTTTTTAATGGATTTGATTGAGAACCATATTTTTTATCTCCTATTACAGGATGACCTAAATCACTCATATGAACTCTTATTTGATTTTTTCTTCCAGTTTCTAAAGAAGCCTTTAAATATGTATATTTTCCTTTTATTTTTTCAACTTTAAAATTTGTAATAGCTAATTTTCCACCTGTTTTATCATCTTTTACTGAGTATGTTACAAAAGCTTTATTTTCTTTTAAAAATGATTTTATTTGACCAGATTTTTCTTTTATTTTTCCTTCAACAATTACGGCATATTCTCTTTCTTCAACTAAATTTTTCCAATTAGTTTGAAGTTCTTCTTTTATTTTTTCATTTTTAGCAAAAATCATAATTCCAGAAGTGTCTTTATCTAGTCTATGAACAATAAAAACTCTGTCTTTTTGATTTCTTCCTTTAACATAATCCATAAGTAAACTATATACAGTTCTTTCTTTTTTCTTTGAATCAGTAGATATTGATAAAATTCCACTTTCTTTTTCTACAGCGATTATATCATTATCTTCAAATACTATTCTAATCCCTTTTGGTGTTTTATCATTTCTATTTTTTTTCCAATCAATTACAACAATATCATTTTCATTTAGTAAATAATTATATTTTGTTTGAACTTGTCCATTTACTAAAACTTGCTCTTTTGTTAATAATGTTTTTATATTTGTTCTGCTCTGTTTTTTTAAATTTTCAATTAAATATTTCATTAATTCTTCTTGTTTTTCAACTTTAAATTCCATAATTACCTCTTTTATATTTTATTTTATCATTATACCATATTTCCCTTTTTATTTCATTTTTCTTTTAATAATTTTATTGCGACAATTTTGTCGTCTTTTAATTTTATTGCGACAATTTTGTCGTCTTTTAATTTTATTGCGACAATTTTGTCG
>NZ_CAMQYW010000019.1 GCF_947039425.1 uncultured Cetobacterium sp.
GAGATACGAATTCGTGACTGGAGTTCAGACGTGTGCTCTTCCGATCTTTACAATTTTCAAAATAACTTTGTATTATATTTTTTTCTATATAAGTCTCTTTTTTTATCTCTTTATCAAATATTTCTATTCCAATATACAACTTATCCCCTCCTTCTTTATACAATTTATCAACTCTATAATAATCTCTGCAGTTAATCCCCATATAACTCTATTTTCATAGATATAAATATATACTTTTCTTGGACTTCCTCCCCATGATTTATGATATCTTTCAGGTAAATCTAGCTCCTTTGCAGGAAATTCATAAATATTTCCATTTTCTTCATAATATGGATGTGTTTCAACTTTTAATTTTTCTACTCTTGGTTCAGTTTCTAAAAAATATTTCAAAGGAACAGTAAAATACTCTTCTACTTCTGAATAATTTAATTTTAAATTATCCAGTACTTCTACTTGTACACAACCCATATAAGCTTCTACAAGTACCCCTGTTGGTATAATTAAAGTTCCTATTTTACCCTTAACTTGTATTTTTTCTTTTTCTATTCCCATTTCTTCGTAACACTCTCTTAAAGATGTTTCTAAACTATTTCTATCACTTTTCTCAACTCTTCCACCAGGAAATGATATCTCTCCTCCCTGTCTTATATCCTTTGCTCTTTTTTGAAATAATAAAGAATATTCATCTCTATTTTTTACCAATAAAACTATAACTGCCGAATTAAAATACTTTTCTTTACCTATTATTTTTTCAGAAAAATCCATAATATCCACCTTTTTATTTTTATTATAGCATAATATTTTCAAATCCACCGTGACCGTTTATGATTGTTTATGAAAGTTTTTGATTGATTTAAAAAAAGATATATGCTATAGTTTTAGTATACTATATATGGAAAGGAAATTTTATGTTAACTATAAATCGTGAAAATTTAATTATGGATTTTTTAAAAGAAAATGAAACAATCAAAACTAAATATGTTATGGATCACTTTAATATTTCTGAAGCTACTGCTAGAAGAGATCTTGCTAATTTAGAAAAAAAAGATTTAATTAAAAGAGTTCATGGAGGAGCTATTTTAAGTAATATTAATTTTTTTTCAAAAGATTCAAATATAGCATTTAGAAAAAATGTTAATAGAAAAGAAAAAGAAAAAATAGCAGAATATGCTGCTTCATTAATTAAAGATAATTCTGTTATCTTTTTAGATGCAGGTACTACTACTTTTCAAATGATTAAATATTTAAAAAATAAAAATATAAAAGTAGTTACGAATGGACTTAATTTTATTGATGAGTTAGAAAAAATCTCTGTTGAATCCTTTTTGCTTGGTGGAAAAATAAAATATAAAACTAGTTGTACTGTAGGATTTTCAGCCTCTAAGTACTTAGAAACTTTTAATTTTGATTATGTTTTTATTGGGGCTAACGCTCTTAATTTAAATGGATATAGTACTCCTGATGGAGATGAAGCTGTTGTAAAAGAAAAAGCAATCTCTCTTGGAAAAGATATCTATTTTCTTTGTGATCATTCTAAAGTTAATAAAAATAGTTTTATTATTTTCTCTTCTCTCAATAAAGGAAAATTAATTACTGATTCTATTCTTCCGAAGGAATATGAATCTTTTAAGAATCTGGAGGTAGTTAAATGATATATACACTTACTCTTAACCCTGCAATTGATTATTTTTTAAAATTTGATAATTATCAAGAAGGAAGTTTAAATACACCTAAAGAAACGTATAAGCTTCCTGGTGGAAAAGGAATTAATGTATCTACTATTTTAAAAAATTATAATACAGAATCAATTTGTGTTGGATTCATTGGTGGATTTACTGGTAATTTTATTCAATCATCTTTAGAAGATTTAAATTTAAAAACTAAATTTTTCAAAGTAAAAGATGATACTAGAATTAATATAAAAATTAATAATAATGGCCTTGAAAGTGAAATAGCCGGAACATCTCCTAAAATTTCTAAAGAAAATTTAGAAGAACTTCTTGAGTTTTTCAAAACAACTCTTTGCAATGGTGATATTCTTATTTTATCTGGAAGTGTACCTGCTTCTGTACCAAAAGATATTTATAATAAAATTATAAATATTATTCCAGAAGGAGTTAAAGTTATTTTAGATACAAGAGGGGATCCTTTAAAATTTGCCCTTAAAAATAAAGTTTTTCTAATTAAACCAAATAAAGATGAAATTAATGAATTTTTCAATACAAACTTTACAACTAATGAAGAGTTGATTGAAGCTGGTAAAAAATTACAAGCTCTTGGTGCTGAAAATGTTTTAATTTCCCTTGGTGCAAAAGGTTCTATTTTTATAACAAAGAATAACATCTACTTAGGGAATGTTCCTACTGGAACCTTAATTAGTTCCAATGGTTCTGGAGATTCAATGATTGGTGGATTTGTTTATGGATTATATAATAATTTTTCATTAGAAGATTCTTATAAATTTGGAATTGCTTCTGGAAGTGCAACAGCATTTTCTAAGGGTCTTGCTCAATATGATACAACTAAATCTTTACTAAAAGAAATAAAAATCAATATAGTTTAAATTGGAGGTATATATGTTATCAAAAATGCTAGTTAATGATTGTATTATTTTAGATTTAAAAGCTACAACTAAAAATGAGGTTATTGATGAACTAGTTGATGTGCTTTATTCTAGTGGTAAATTAAATAATAAAGAATTATTTAAAAAAGCTATCTTAGCAAGAGAAGCTCAAAGCTCTACAGGATTAGAAGAGGGAATTGCTATTCCTCATGGAAAATCTGAAGCTGTTAAAGTTCCAACTGTTGCTTTTGGACTTTCTAAAAAAGGTATTGATTATGAATCTTTAGACGGAGAGCCATCAACACTTTTCTTTATGATTGCTGCTCCTGCTAATGCAACTGATTCTCATATTGAAACTCTTTCTCAATTAACATCTTTACTACTTGATGATGATGTTAGAGAAAAACTTTTAAAAGTTACTAGTAAACAAGAAGTTCTTGATATTCTTTTAAACGATAATGTTAAAGAGGAAATCACTGAAACTAATTTAGGGAATTTTGATGTTCTTGCTGTAACTGCTTGTCCTACTGGAATTGCACATACATATATGGCTGCTGAAGCTTTAAATAAAAAAGCTAAAGAGATGGGAATTGCAATTAAAGTCGAAACTAATGGTTCTACTGGTGTTAAAAATCAACTAACTTCTCAAGAGATTAAAAATGCTAAAGGAATTATAATTGCTGCTGATAAAAATGTTGATATGGGTAGATTTAATGGTAAACACGTTGAAATTGTTGGAGTTAAAGAGGGAATTAAACAACCTGCCCAACTAATTCAAAATGCTATTGATCAAAAGGCTCCTCTGTTTTCTTCAAATGAAACAAGTACAACTAAATCCTCTGAAAAGACTGGTTTTTACAAACATTTAATGAGTGGTGTTTCTAATATGCTTCCTTTTGTTGTTGGTGGAGGTATCTTAATTGCACTTTCATTTATCTTTGGAATTAAAGCTTCTGATCCAGCTCATGCAACATATAATCCTATTGCAAAATTATTAATGGATATTGGTGGAGGTAATGCCTTTTTCTTAATGATCCCTGTTTTAGCTGGTTTCATTGGAATGAGCATTGCTGATAGACCTGGTTTTGCTCCTGCTATGGTTGGTGGACTTATTGCTGCTAATAATGGCGGAGGTTTCCTTGGTGGACTTATTGGAGGTTTCCTTGGTGGTTATGTTGTAGTCGCTTTAAAGAAACTATTTAAATGTATTCCTGAAAAGTTAGAAGGAATTAAACCAGTTTTACTATATCCTCTCTTTGGTATTTTAATTACTGGAGTAATTATGTATACAGCTGTTATATCTCCTGTTGCATTTTTAAATTCAGGAGTTACTAATTTCTTAAAGAACTTAGGAAGTGGAAATTTAATTTTACTTGGAGTTATTCTTGGTGGAATGATGGCTGTTGATATGGGTGGCCCTGTTAATAAAGCAGCATTTACATTTGGAATTGCCGCTATTGCATCAAATAACTTCTACCCTCATGCTGCTGTTATGGCTGGTGGAATGACTCCTCCTTTAGGAATAGCCTTAGCAACAACTTTCTTTAGAAATAAATTCTCAAAAGAGGAAAGAGAAGCTGGATTAACTTGTTACATTATGGGAGCTTCATTTATAACAGAAGGAGCTATTCCTTTTGCAGCTGCTGACCCTATTAGAGTTATTCCTAGTTGTATTGTAGGTTCTGCCCTTGCTGGTGGACTTGCTATGGCTTTTAGATGCCAATTACCAGCTCCTCATGGCGGATTGTTTGTATTACCTATTATAACTAATCCATTAATGTATCTACTTGCTGTTGTTATTGGTTCATTAGTTACTTGTTTATTAGTAGGTATTACTAAAAAAAATAATAATTAATATCTTTGACATTTGTATTTAATATAAGTATACTTTATAATATAATACTCAATAAAAGCTATTCAATAAAAGCTAAACTCTTTTTTGAATAGCTTTTTTAATTTCAAAATAAAAGTTGGAGGTTTTTATGAAATATATTATTGCCTTAGACCAAGGTACTACAAGCTCTCGAGCTATTATTTTTGATGAAAATCAAAATATAATTGGAAAGGCACAAAAAGAGTTTACTCAAATATATCCTAAAGAGGGATGGGTAGAACATGATCCAATGGAGATTTGGGCCAGTCAAAGTAGCGTTCTAACAGAAGCTATTGCTCAATCTGGAATTTCTCAACATGATGTTATTGGAATTGGAATAACAAATCAAAGAGAAACAACTATTGTGTGGAATAAAAAAACTGGTCTTCCTATATATAATGCTATTGTTTGGCAATGTAGAAGAACTGCTCATATTATTGATGATTTAAAAGAAAAAGGATTAGAAACATATATTAATACTACAACAGGACTTGTGCCTGATGCTTATTTTTCAGGAACAAAAATAAAATGGATCTTAGACAATGTTGATGGAGCAAGAACATTAGCAGAAAAAGGAGATTTACTTTTTGGAACAGTTGATTCATGGTTAATTTGGAAATTTACAAATGGGAAATCACATTTTACAGATTATACAAACGCTTCTAGAACCATGATCTATGATATAAAAAATCTTTGTTGGGATGATAAATTAATTAGTGAACTTAATATTCCTAAAAATATGCTACCTCAAGTACAAGATTCAAGCAGTATTTTTGGATATGTTAATTTAGGAGGACCTGGAGGACATAGAGTTCCTATTTGTGGTGTTGCTGGAGATCAACAAGCTGCTCTTTTTGGTCAAGCTTGTTTCAATAAGGGAGAAGTAAAAAATACTTATGGCACAGGTTGTTTTATGCTAATGAATACAGGTCATGAAATGATTCTTAGTAAACATGGACTTTTAACAACTATTGCTATCGGATTAAATGGTAAAATAGAATATGCCCTTGAAGGTAGTGTCTTTGTAGGTGGTGCTGCCATTCAATGGTTAAGAGATGAATTACAAATAATAGAACATTCTAAAGATAGTGAATATTTTGCGACACAAGTTCCTGACAATGGTGGTGTGTATTTTGTTCCTGCATTTGTTGGACTAGGAACACCTTACTGGGATATGTATGCTCGTGGAACTATTGTCGGTTTAACTAGAGGTTCTAATAAAAATCATATTATCAGAGCAACTTTAGAAGCTATTGCTTATGAAAGTAAGGATGTTTTAACAGCTATGCTTGAAGATTCAAAAACAGCATTAACTACTTTAAAAGTAGATGGAGGAGCTTCTGTTAATAACTTTTTAATGCAGTTTCAAGCAGATATTCTTGGAAAAGTTGTGGAAAGACCAAACACTATTGAAACAACAGCATTAGGAGTTGCATATTTAGCTGGACTTGCAATAGGATTGTGGAAAGATAAAAATGAAATTAAAGAACACTGGATTCTTGAAAGATCGTTTGCTCCTTCTATGGGAAAAGAAGAAAGAGACTTAATATATAGTAAATGGAAAAAGGCTGTAAAAAGATCCTTAGAATGGGATTTAGATTAATTTGGAGGAAAGTAATGATATTAAATGATAATGAAGTTATAAATAATTTATTAAATAAAGATTTGAAAATAATTCAAAGACCTGATTTCTTTAATTTTTCTTTAGATTCTTTATTAATATCTGATTTTGTCTCTCTTACAAGAGGAACAAAAAAAATAACAGATCTTGGAACTGGAAATGGAGTAATTCCTCTTTTTTTATCTCAAAGAACTAATGCTAAAATAACAGCCTTTGAAATTCAAGAAGTTTCCGCTACTTTAGCTAATAAAAATATAGCTATTAATAGTTTAGAAAATCAAATATCAATTATTCATGATGACATGAATAATTGGAAAGATCACCTTTTAAATGGATCTCAAGATGTAGTTATTACAAATCCGCCGTTTTTTAAATATCACGGTAATGAAAATCAGTTAAATGATTTAGATCAATTAACTTATGCTCGTCACGAAATAACTATTAATCTTGATTCTTTAATAGAAGTATCAAGCAAACTTCTCAAAGATCGTGGATATTTTGCTATGGTTCACAGACCTGATAGATTAATTGATATTATTGAGACTATGAAAAAATATAATCTTTCTCCTAAAAGATTACAATTTTGTCACTCTAAAATAAATAAATCAGCTAAAATTCTTTTAATTGAAGGTATAAAAAATGGAAATACATTTTTAGAGATTTTGCCCCCTTTAATTACTCATGACCAAAATGGAAGCTATTCTCAAGAAGTACTTAACTTATTTGAAAATAAAAATGCTAGAGCCTAATATCTCTAGCATTTTAAAATGATGGTGGCGTTGAAACCCAAATAATTTCAACTTCTCCTTTTCCTCCATTTGATAAATAATGATTTTTTCCTGAGCTATAATAAAAAGATTCTCCTTTTTTAGCTTTATATATTTTATCTCCTAAATGAATATTTATATCTCCATTTAAAACATAACCAAATTCCTGTCCATCATGAGCTATCTCTTCTTTATATCTTCCACCCTCTTCTATTGTTAATAGAATTGGTTCCATTTGATTTTTTTGAGCATTAGGTACAATCCATTCCACTCTATATCCCAATCTTGAATCTATAACTTCAAAAGCATCTTCGTGATTAAAAACTATTTTTTCATCTTCATCTTCATTAAAAAAATCCTTTAAATTAGTCCCAAGTCCTTCTAATATATCAGATAAATTTGCTATTGATGGAGATGTCAGATTTCTTTCAACTTGAGATACAAATCCTTTTGACAACTCACAACGACTTGCTAATTCATCTTGAGTTAAATATTTTTCTTGTCTCAATCTTTTTAATTTTTTTCCAATCTCCATTTTTTCTCCTTTTTAACTAAGTAATCATAGTATATTATCTTTTTTATTAAAAATCAATTGACAAAATTAAACATATTGTATAAAATACTTTTGTAAGTTCATTATATTTATATATATATTTAAAATATTAAACATTATATTTGTATTTATCTTTTTTTTGATGTTTTGTTTAATATTTTAATTTTTAATTTTAATTTTTTAAGGGGAGGATAAGTTGAAACTAGAAACATTAGGAAGACATATTTTAGTAGAATTTTATAATTGTAAGGAAGAGGTTCTAAAAGATCCTATTCTTATTGAAAAATATATGAATGAAGCTGCCGTTTTATCAAATGCCACAATTGTTCAATCTGTTTTTCATCATTTTAATCCATATGGAGTTTCTGGAGCTGTTATTATCTCTGAATCACATCTTGCTATTCATACATGGCCTGAATATGGTTATGCTGCTGTTGATGTTTTTACTTGCGGTGATACAATTAACCCTTGGACCGCTTTTAAATATTTAGAAGAGATGTTTGGAGCAGATAGAAGTGAATCTATAGAAGTTCCAAGAGGTATGGTTGAAAAGATCAGAAACTTTTCACCAAAAGACTTAGGAAAAATAACTTTTAAACCAGAATAAAGGAGTGGTATTATGTTAGATTTATGGTATACAGAAAATTGGTCAAAAAACACAAAGTTTTCAATTAAAATAAAAGAACAACTTCACTCAGAACAAAGTGAATTTCAAAAAATAGATTTTTTTATTTCTGAAGAGTATGGACGTTTCTTTACTTTAGATGGTCTTGTTATGGTTACTGAAAAAGATGAATTTATCTATCACGAAATGATTACTCATGTTCCTATGGCTACAAATCCAAATATTAAAAAAGTTTTAGTTATTGGTGGTGGAGACGGTGGAACTGTTAGGGAATTAACTAGATATAATCATATTGAAAAAATAGATATGGTTGAAATTGATGAAAGAGTTGTTAAATTATCTCAAAAATATCTACCTTTTACAGCAGATAAACTAACAGATTCTAGAGTGACTTTATTTTTTCAAGATGGTTTGAAATTTGTAGATGAGTGCTTAGATGAATCATATGATTTAATTCTTGTTGATTCTACTGATCCTATCTCTGTTGGAGAAGGACTTTTCACTACTGAATTTTACCAAAATTGTTTTAGAATTTTATCAAAAGATGGTATTTTAGTTAATCAACATGAATCACCATATTTTGAACATTTTGCTAAAGAGATGAAAAAAGCTCATGACAAACTAAAGAATATATTTCCAATAGCTAAGGTCTATCAATTTCATCAGCCTACATATGCTTCTGGACATTGGTTATTTGGATTTGCTTCAAAAAAATTAGATCCAATTACAGATCAAAAAAAAGAGATTTGGGAATCTTTCAATTTAAAAACTAAATACTATAATTCAGATATTCATTGTGGAGCCTTTGCTCTCCCTAACTATGTTAAAGAAAAGCTTGAAAAATAAAAAATGGTTAAGAGTGATCTCTTAACCATTTTTTAATGTATCCTTTATTTTTTCTTTAATTTTAATAGCTTTTTTAGGATTCCCATTTGCAGATATCCCTATAGTATATTCATCATCACATATAACTGCTCCAAACCTTACAGACATATCAATTTTTGAAGTAATATTATTTACTAATATATTCTTTTCATTACAAATTTTTACTATTCCACTGTTTAATGTTTCATTATCTGTTCCTGTAACTACTAAAAATATTCCTTGTAAATCCTCTTTTCTAAACTCTCTTTTTTCAATTTCAACAGGAAGATTATAGAACTCATCTTTTATATCTATAGATATAATTTTCACCTTAGCTCCATATTCTAGTAATGTCTTTGCTTTTCTCAAAGCTATATTTCCAGCTCCTACAATTAAACATTCTTTATCATTTAAATCTAAAAATACTGGAAAATAACTTTTCCTATCCATTTATTTTCCCTATTTTTTCAAAAGCCAACTCCATAATTTCTAAAGTTCTCTTTAGGTCCTCTTCACTATGAGCAGTTGAAACAAAATGTGCTTCATATTTTGATGGTGGTGTTACAACACCATTATCAAGTAATGTATTAAAATATACTGAATAGTGCTCTGTATTTGTTTCAATTACATCTGAAAGAGCTTTTATTTCTTTTAAATTTGTAAAAAATATTGTAAATAAAGAACCTAGTTTATTTATACAAACAGGAACATTATATTTTTTAGAAAGTTTCTCTATTCCATTAGTTAAATAATCTACCTTATTTTCTAACTCTTTATATAAAGTATCTCTATTTTCAAGTAAGTAACTTACCATTTCAAATCCTGCTCTAACTGCTACTGGATTTCCTGAAAGAGTTCCAGCATGATATACTCTTCCAACTGGAGCAATCATATCCATTATCTCTTTTCTTCCACCAAAAGCACCAACTGGATATCCCCCTCCTATTATTTTTCCAAGTGTTGTTATATCTGGTGTTATTCCAAAATACTCTTGAGCACCACCTAAAGATACTCTAAGGCCAGATATTACCTCATCAAATATTAAAAGTGTTCCTGTTTCATCACATAATCTTCTCATAGAATCTAAAAACTCTTTGCTACTGTTTATTAATCCCATATTAGCTGGAACTGGCTCCATTATTAAACAAGCCACTTCTTTAGTTTCAAGATGTTTTCTTACACTTTCAACATCTCCAAACTTTGCTACTAAAGTGTCTTTAAGTACTCCTTCTGTTATACCATTGCTATCTTGATATCCATCTGTTAATAATCCTGATCCTGAACTTACAAGCAATGAGTCTGAATGTCCATGATAACATCCTTCAAATTTCAGTATTTTATTTCTATTAGTAAAAGCTCTTGCAACTCTTACAGCTGCCATTGTAGCTTCTGTTCCAGAAGTAGTAAATCTAACCATATCCATAGATGGATAACACTTACAAATAAGTTCTGCTAACTCCACTTCCATTTTTGTTGGTAACCCAAATGAACTTCCAAGCTCTATTGCTTCTCTAACTCCGTTTAAAACTCTCTCGTTATTATGTCCTAGAATTAATGGACCCCAAGAACAAATATAATCAATATATTCATTTCCATCTTCATCATATATCTTAGATCCTTTCCCTCTATTTACAAATATTGGATACTCTTTATCAACTGATCTAAAAGCTCTCACTGGACTATTTACTCCTCCAGGAATAATTTTTTTAGCTTTTTCATATATCTTTTCTGAATTTGTATATCTCATTAGATCCCCCTTTTTATCCATCTTGCAATATCTTTAGCATGATAAGTTATTATTATATCTGCTCCTGCTCTTCTCATAGCATACATATTTTCCATTACTATTCTTTCTTCATCTATCCATCCATTTTTTGCTGCAGCTTTAACCATAGAGTATTCTCCACTAACATTATATACAGCCACAGGATTAGATATAACATCTGAAACTGCCTTTACTACATCTAAATATGGCATTCCAGGTTTTACCATTATTATATCTGCTCCTTCTGCTAAATCATTTTCAACCTCTATTAAGTAGTCTTTTGAATTTCTAAAATCCATTTGATATGTTTTTCTATCTCCAAAAGATGGTGCTGAATCTGCTGCATCTCTAAAAGGTCCATAATAAGCTGAAGCATATTTTATACTATATGACATTATTGGCAAATTTTCAAAATTATTCTCATCTAATATTCTTCTCATACTTTGAATTCTTCCATCCATCATATCTGATGGTGCTATCATATCTGCTCCTGCTTTTGCATGAGATAGTGTTATTTTATCTAAAAGTTTTAAAGTTTCATCATTTACTACTCTCTCTCCAT
This sequence comes from uncultured Cetobacterium sp., assembly GCF_947039425.1. Lineage (GTDB taxonomy): Bacteria > Fusobacteriota > Fusobacteriia > Fusobacteriales > Fusobacteriaceae > Cetobacterium_A. Next base: position 11,194 of record NZ_CAMQYW010000019.1, read on the forward strand.
CCAATACACCACAATGTCCATGAGATGTATATTCACATAGGCAAACATCAGTTACTATAAAAAACTCTGGGAAATGTTTTTTTATAAATCTTATTCCCTCTTGTACTATTCCTTTATCATTATATGCTTCACTTCCTACTGGATCTTTTTTTAAAGGTATACCAAAAAGTAAAAGTGATTTTACACCTAATTCTTTTAACTCTTTTAGCTCATCATATAAATTATCAAGAGATAGTCTATATTGTCCTTCCATTGAAGAAATTTCAACTTTTACATTTGTTCCTTCCTCTATAAATAAAGGATAAATTAAATTATCCATTGAAAAATCTACATTTTTCACCATATTTCTCAACACTTGAGAATTTCTTAATCTTCTTGTTCTATTAAACATTCTTGTCATCTCCTATTATAGATATAACTCCCTCTACATCAAACACTTTTGCTTCTAAAGAAACTTTATATCCTAATTTTTCCAAGGTCTTTGTTGTTACTGGACCTATAGAAACTATTTTTTTATCTTCTAATAATTTTATATCTCCATCTATACTTTCATGAAAAGCTTCTACTGTTGATGAACTTAAAAATGGAATATATTTTATATCTTCTATCTTTTTTATTACTTCATCTTTTTTATAAATAACTTTTTTAGTTTTATATACTTCTAATTTCTCAAATTTTCTATTGTATTCTTTTGTCCAAATATCAACATCTGCTGGAGATATATCTGATGTCACAAGTAATATTTTATCTCCATCTTTTGAATATTTTAAAGTCTCCTTTGCAAGCTCACTTCCCAAATATTTTTCTGGTCTAAAATCTGGAATAATTTTATACTCTTTTAAAAGCTCCTCTGTTTTCTTTCCAACAACACCTATTTTTAAATTTCCTAAGCTTCTCATATCTTTTAAGTTTTCCATAAAACTTCTTACACCATTTGTTGAGTTAAATAATAATACTTTATACTCTTTTAAGTTTTCTTCATTGAAATTATATATATCTTCTATCTCTATAAAAGGTAACTCTCTAACTTTAGCTCCTTTTATTCTTACTTTTTCACTAAATTTTGAAGCTTGTTTTTTATCTCTTGTTACTAAGATACTTTTTCCTGATAACTCTTGCTCTTCAAACCATTTAAAAGTATCTCTCATTTTTACAACTTCACCAATTATAGTTATTGCTGGAGGTACTATTTTTCTATCTTTTGCTTTTTCTAATATATCTTCTAAAGTTCCTGTAGTAACTCTTTGATTATCACTTGTTCCTTTTTCTATTATAGCTATTGGTGTTTTAGGATCTTTCCCATTTTTTATTAAATCATCTTTTATTTTATCAAGATTTTTTATTCCCATTAAAAATACTAAAGTTCCCTCTAATTTTCCTATTGTTTTAAAATCATGCCACTCTCCATTTTCAGCAGTATGACCTGTAAAAACATGGAAAGATTTAGATAATCCTCTATGAGTTACAGGTATTCCTGCATACTCTGGCACTGCAATTGATGAACTTATTCCTGGTACAATTTCAAAAGGAATAGAATATTTTACTATCTCTTCTATTTCCTCTCCGCCACGACCAAAAACAAATGGATCTCCACCTTTTACTCTAGCTACAATCTTTCCTTCTAAAGCTTTTTTTGCTAAAGTCTTATTTATTTCATCTTGAATTAATCCACCTTCAGTATTTCCCTTACCTAAATAAATTTTTTCAGCTCCATTTTTAGCTAAATCTAATACCTTAGGATCAATTAATCTGTCATATACAATACAATCAGCTTCCTCTATACATCTTTTACCTTTTAAAGTTAAAAGATCTATATTTCCACATCCTGCACCTATTATATAAACTTTCCCCACTGCTTTAACCATTAATTTTCTCCTTTATCTTTTCTGCTAATAAATGAGCTATTTTAAGTCCCATATCTTCATTCTCTTCAACTTCTGATTTGTACATTATATCATTTTCACAAAATACACCTTGTAGCTTTATTTTCCCATTAATTTTACTTCCAGTACATCCCATAGGTGTGTGGCATCCTCCATCAAAAATCTTAGAAAACTCTCTTTCTATATTTACTATTTCTTCTATCTCTTTATTATGAATTGTTAATAATATATTTTTTATAAATTCATCATTTTCTCTACACTGAATATATAGCGCTCCTTGAGCTGGTGCTGGCATCATTAAATCATAACTAAGTTCCTCTGTAATTCTATCTCCAAGGCCCACTCTTTTCAGTCCTGCTGCTGCTAAAAGAATAGCATCATATCCACCTTCATCTAATTTTCTTAATCTAGTATGAATATTTCCTCTTAATTGTTTTATTTGTAAATCTGGTCTTAAAGTTTTTAATCCCATAGTTCTTCTTAAAGAACTTGTTCCTACAATTGCCTCTTGTGGTAGATCTAATAATTTTATATTATTTTTTGAAACAATAACATCTCTATTATCCTCTCTATCTGGAGTAGCTCCACATATTAATCCCTCTGGTGAAACTATTGGCATATCCTTCATCGAATGAACTGCTAAATCTATTACTCCATCTAAAAGTTCTTGTTCTATTTCCTTTGTAAAAAAACTTTTTAATGATTTATCACTGTTATTCCAATTACTAACTAAATCTTTATCTCCACTTGTTACGATAATTTTTATTTCAAACTCTTTATCTGGAAAATTACTTTGTAATTTTTTCATTATCATTTCACTTTGAGCCAATGCCAGTATACTTCCTCTACTACCTATCACTATTTTATTTTTCATTTTATGCAATCCCCTCTTTGTATTCAAACCATTTTTTTAAATTTAACATTTGATCTCCTAGCATGTATTCATATTCATGCAAAAGATTCTCTCTATTTTCTAAATTTTCGTAGTAGACTCCCCAAACATCATCTATATTATATAAATCTACATTTGGTAAATCCTCTATGCCCTCTTCTATATCTCTAGGAACTGCCAAATCTAAGAATATATATTTTTTATTTATATCCATATTTTTTATAAAATCATCTTTTTTTATTACAATATGTGGTGCTGATGTTGCAGATATTATAATATTACTTTTTACTGCTTCTTCTAGTTTATTTTCAAAACTTATAACCTCAGCATTATATATATCTTTAACCTCTAAAGCTTTATGATAACTTCTGTTTGTTATTGTTAAGCTTTTATACTCTTCTTTTTTTAAAAGACCCATTATATCCTTTGCTAAATCTCCAACACCTAAAATCAGAATTTTTTTATCTTGTAAAGTTTTTAATTTTAACTTTATAAATTTTAAAGATATAGCTTCTAAAGATAAAGCATTATGAGCAATTTTACTTTTATTTCTAAATTTTTTACCAAGTTCTATAGCTTTATTAAAAATAACATTTATATTTGAACTTGAAACTTTCATTTCTGTAGATGTATTTTTAGCTTTTTTTATTTGAGCTAAAATTTGATCTTCTCCTTTAATAACAGATTCAAAACCGCAAGTTACTCTAAATAAATAATTAACAGCTTCATGACCATTTTTTATAAATATATTCTCAATATTTAAATCTTTTTTTAGTTTTTCTATTGAATAATTTTTATCTAAATCTAAATAATACTCCACTCTTAAGCAAGTTGATAAATTTACATATCCTTTTATTTTTTCTTCTAAAAATAATTTTTCTATTTTTAAAATAATATTATTCAATATAAACTCTTCTCTTTCTTTTAGATTTAAATTTTTATGACTTATTCCAAAAACAATAAAATTTTTAAAATACATATCATTTCCTCTTCCTTTATTTTATTAATCTCTTATATTATAGTACTTTTTTTCCTTTTTTTTAAGTACATTTTTCATTTAAATATATTATTTTTGAATATATTTTGCATTTTATATTCTAAAAAGAAATAAATAGTGTGATTTCAATATATTAAACAGTATAATTTTACAAAAAATAAAAAAGAATACGCCATAAAAGACGTATTCAAAATATTTATCTTAATCTTAGTAGTTTGTTGGTTGAATCATAAAGTGAGCTTGTGGATGATTACATACTGGGCAAACCATCTCTGCAGAATCTCCCTCATGTATATGTCCGCAGTTAGAACACTCCCATTTTTGTGGGAAATCTTTTCTAAATACTCTATCTTCT
>NZ_CAMQYW010000020.1 GCF_947039425.1 uncultured Cetobacterium sp.
TCCACATTAAATCCATAGTTAGATGCAACTTTTAAATTTAAGTTTAATCCATTTTCATACCCTGCTTCTTTTAATAACTCTTTTGATTTTTCAATATTATATTTAAAGATATTTTCAGTTTCTGGATTATAATATGCTTTTACTATGGGACTAACTCCACTACCACATGCTTTTGCTTCTCCCATAGAAACACCATTTATTATATCATTTTTATTAATAGCATAAGCTATTGCTTCTCTAACTTTTAGATTATTTAAAGGAGATTTGTTATTATTTATTGAAAGTTGCTGTACTAAATTTTGCTCTCCTTTAACTATAGTAAAATCTTTTTGATTTATTAAATCTAAATATTGGGGTTCTAATTTTGCTATAAGATCAACTTCTCCCATTTGCATAGACATTATTGCACTTTGAGTATCTTTAATTATTTTAAATTCAACTACATCTAAGTTTCCACTTGTTTTTTCCCAATAATATCTGTTTTTCTTTACAATTATATTTTCACCAGGAGAATAACTCTCTATTTCAAATGGTCCTGTTCCATAAAGCATTCCATCTATTTTTTTTGAAATTTCAAAAGTGAAAATAGGAAGTTGTAATTTACTTGGCATTTTTAACGTAAATATTAACTTATCTCCATCAACTATTATTTTCTCAATATTATCTTTTATAGCCTTAGTCTTAGAGTTTCCAGAAAAATCTTTTTCCATAACTTTAAGATAAGCTTCTTTTATCATTTCAGGTGTTAAATTTTCTCCATTTGATAGTTTTATATTTTTTCTGATTATAAAAGTATATGTTTTCCCATCATCTGAAATATTATAATTTTCTGCTATTGCTGGTTTTAGCTCTCCATTCGATTGTATTTTCATTAAACCTTCATAAATATTAAATAGTATTTCATCTGTTCCTGCTGATACAGCTTTACTTGGATCTAAAAAGTCAGGATCTTGGGATATTCGAATAACAACTTCATTCTTATCCTTTTGCGTGACATTTTCTTTTGCTCCACAAGATGCTAGAAGAAATAAACTAGCTAGTAATGCTCCTATTTTTTTCACTTTTATCCTCCATAATAATTTTTTTGCATTTTATATAGATTATATCATATTTTATTAAAAGATAAAAAACAAAAGTACTTAGAATTAAATAATCCTAGTACTTTTGTTATTAAAATGTATTTATATCCTCTAAATTTTCTAAAATCATCTGTTTTTTTATTGAGTCTGTAAAGTCTTTTATTCCATTCATAAAAGTTGTATTCGGATGACATTTTAATAACATTCCATCTATATACATTAAACTTTTCAACAAATGAAACATTCCTATTGGAAATTCTAAATTATGATCAAGAGATAATTTTATAATTTCAAGAGTTTTTTTTGTTAAACTTATTTGTGAAATTTTTGTATTTTTAAAACTATCATATAATTGTAAAAAACTATTTAAAAAATCTTCATATTCCTTTTCTTCTAATTTAACTATAGAAAATTCATTAATATAAAGACAAGCTTTTGTCGGTTCATCTCTACTTATGTGATAAAAAAACCAAAACACATTATACCTTACATCTTTTTTAAGCGTATGAATAGTTGAACAATCAATTAAATGAATATTCCCTATTTTATCTAAAATAATATTTCCAGGATGAATATCCCCATGAAATATTCCTATTTTAAATATATAATAAGAGTGATATTTAAAAAATCTTATAAAATCTTTATATTTTAATTGATCTTTATTTAATAAAGTATTAAAACTTTTTCCATTAATAAAATTAGATACTAAAACTTTTTTAGAACATAAGTTTTCATAAAATCTTGAAAATTTCAAAAATTCTAAATCATAACTTTTTTCATTTTCTTTCTTTAATTTTCTTAATATTTCAGAACCTCTTACTTCATTATTGAAATTAAGCTCCTTAATCGTTGTAGTTTCTATATGTTCTAAAATTGTTATTGGATTATATATTTTATTTAAGTATGGATAAATTAATACTGCTATTTTAAATAAAAATTTAGTCACCTTAATATCTCTTTTAAATTTTAATAAACTCCTTCTTTTTCTAATTTTAATAGCTACTTTTTCCATGTTGTGTTTTAAAATCCCTGTATGAATCTGTCCTATAGAAGCAGATGTATACATATCATTTTCATAGTGCATAAAATTTGTCAAAATCCATTTTTCATTTTCATCTATAATTGTACATAATTTTTCTTTTCTTTCAAAATAGCTATTTTCATATAACTTAGATAAGTGCATACAAATTTCTTCATCTAAAAAATCTATTCTCAAAGCATAGTATTGGCATAATTTTATAGCTAGTAACCCTAATTTTTCTATCTCTTTTAAATTTGGTTTTTTTCCTAGATAGATATTTTTAAGTAATAATATTAACCTTATTCTACTCATACTTTATCCCCCTTAACAATTAAATTAGAAACTAGGTATTATACTTTATTATACTTTATTTAAAATATCTTTCTTTTTATTTTAGAAAGGAAAAATATTTAATTATCTGTATAATTAAAAAAAATACGGAGGTAAAAATATGGATCTACATAAAAAATTGAAATTTTTAGATATATTTTCAATTGCAACAGGTGCTATGATCAGTTCAGGAATTTTTATTTTGCCAGGACTTGCTTATATAAAAGCTGGTCCATCTATGATTGTTGGTTATTTATTAGGAGGGGGAATAGCTTGTATTGGAATAATCTCTATTATAGAACTTAGTACTGCTATGCCCAAAGCTGGTGGAGATTATTTTTTTATAAATAAAACTTTTGGGCCCATATTAGGAACTATTTCTGGAATTTTAAGCTGGTTTGCTTTATCATTAAAATCTTCACTAGCTATATATGGAATATCAGAAGTTATTGGAAGACTTATGTTTATACATCCTAGTAATTTTCAACTCTTTACTATCTCTTTTATTTCAGTTATAATTTTCTGTTTATTAAATATAGTTGGTGTTGATATAGCTAGTAAATTTGAAGTAACTATTGTTATTTTTTTATTAATTTTTATATTAATATATATTTTCAGTGGTATTTTCACTATAAACTTAAGTAATTTTGATCCATTTTTCATTAATTATGAAAATCCAAATTTAACATATACTCTTACGGATAAAATAAATATTATTGTTAGTATTTCAGCTTTTGTTTTTATATCTTACGGTGGTCTTTTACAAGTTTCTAGTGTTTCAGAAGAGGTTATTAACCCTGAAAAAAGCATTCCAAAAGCAATATTTTCATCAGTGATATCTACAACTATACTCTATGGCTTAATTATCTTTGTTACTATTGGGAGTATTCCAAATGGTAATTTTTTAATTGATTCTATTACTCCACTTGCAGATACAGCTACTTTGCTTCTTGGAGATTTTGGATTTTTTCTAATTATTACAGCTTCTATGTTAGCTTTTATTTCAACAGCTAACGCTGGAATTATGTCAGCTTCTAGATATCCACTTGCGCTAAGTAGAGATGGTCTATTGCCACATAAAATATCTATTATAAATAAAAGATTTAGAACTCCTATTATCCCTATAGTTTTAACTGGAATTTTTATAATATGCTCCCTTTTATTCAAACTAGAAAACTTAGCAAAAATAGCTTCTGCTGTTGTTTTATTAGCTTATATACTGACTAATTTAACAGTTATTATCCTAAGAGAAAGCGGAATTAAAAATTACCAACCTACTTTTAAATCTCCTTTTTATCCTTGGATACAACTTTTTTCTATTATCGTTTTTTCTAGTTTTATTATAAAATTAGGAATTTTTTCAAATATGATGTTAATTTTATTTATTTTTTTAGGATTTATAATATATTATAAATTTGGAAAAGAAAATCAACAAGAATATGCTTTGTTACATTTAATATTAAAGTTGACTAAAGGAATTGAAGTTACCCATAGTTTAGAAAGAGAATTACGAGATATAATTCATAAAAGAGATAATATAGAACTTGATGATTTTGATTATTTAATAAAAAAAGCTCCAATCATAGAGATAAATGAAAAAAAATCAATTTACGATATTATTGATGAAAATTTCAATGTCTTTAAAGAGCATACAATTATGTCTCACTATGAATTCGTAAACACTTTTAAAGCAAGAGAAAATGAAGCTACAACAAAATTAAATAATTTCACAGCTATTCCTCATATTGTATTAAATAATTCTTCATCATTTAATATCTTTATTTTCAGAAGTAAAAATGGAATTATCTTTGATGATTGTTCTGATAATCTTCATGCGGTTTTTCTGTTTTTAGGTTGTCCAGAGCAAACAAAACTTCATTTGAAAATTATAGCTTCCTTTGTTTTTCTAGCCAAAGAAGAAGAGTTTGAAAAAAATTGGATGGAAGCTAAAAACACTAATTATTTAAGAGATCTTATTTTATTAAGTAAAAGAAAAAGATGGAATAGATCATAAAAGATTAATCCATAATATGATATACTTATATCAATACTTAATATTTTGGAGGAATCATATAATATGTTTGTTGAAGAAAGAAAACAAGAAATTTTAAATATACTAAAAAAAAAGGAAAGAGTTAGTGTAAATGAATTAAGCGATTATTTTAATTTAAGTAAGGTTATAATTAGAAGAGATCTTTGTCAAATGGAAAAAGATGGTACCTTAGAAAGAACTCACGGTGGAGCTATTTTAAAAAGAAAAATAGGAGAAAAAATATCCTTTCAAGAGTTATCAAAATCTGAATTAGCTATAAAAAATGATTTTGCAAATATTATAATTGATAATATAGAGGAGGGGGATATTATTTTCTTTGATGGGAGTGTTCCTACTCTAATTGCATCATATCTTTTACAAAAAAGAAAAATAGATTTAACTGTTATTAGTAACTCTCCAGAAATAATTAAAATTTTATCAAAAAATAAATATATTAAAATTATCTCAACAGGTGGTATTTTCAATGCAAAAAACAAACTTTTTTTAGGTGAAATTACTAAAAACAATTTAGAACTATTCAATTTAAAGAAAATATTTTTAGAACCAGAAGGAGTAAATTTAGAAAAAGGAAATTTAAGCTGTAAGAATATATCAATTGGAGAAATTAAAAAAACAGCATGTAAATTAGCTAAAGAGATATTTATTCTTGCTAATGATAGTGTTTTTTATCAAGATTCTGTTTTTAACTTTTCTAAAATACAGATTAATATGACATTTATTATTAGTCCAACCTTAGAATCATCAATTGAAAATCTTTTAAATAGCAATAACATACACTTTTTAAAATGAAATCGTACGAAAGTACGATTTGTTTTTTTTTATTTAAATCACTTGTTTTTTATGCACAATATTCCAATATAAAATTATAGAAATCACTTTTAGAAACAATTAGAAACTAAACTCTCTTATTTTAGTCAACTTAACTAAGTATACAAAAAAAACTAAAGTGTACATTTACACAATATAATTTATGAGGTTTAATATAATTGAAGGAAATTAAAACAAATTTTTAGGGGGGTATCATGCTTATAAAAAGCAAATCTTTACTACTATGTTTAGCTATTTCTAGTTTATCTTTTTCAAATGACTTAGATGGGTCAAACCATGCTAAAGGTCATGAAAATATTAAACCTGGAACTTATTCAAAAGACAATCCATTTTGGACAAATAATCCTGAAATTTTTCAAGATAACAGAGAAAAAGCTCATGTTACAAAAATGTCTTTTGACACTGTTGAAGAAGCATTAAAAAATCCTAATTACAGAGATTATAAAAATTCTAAAAACTTCAAAAGTCTTAATGGTGATTGGAAATTCAATATTGTTGATCACCCTAATGAAGATTTAAAGGATTTCTATAAAACTTCTTACGATACTTCAAAATGGAAAAAAATTCCTGTACCATCAAGTTGGCAATTACATGGGTATGATCAAATTCGTTATAATGATACTGCATATCCTTGGGAATATCAAAAAACTGGGATCAATCATCCAGATACACCAAAAGATTATAATCCAATTGGATATTACAAAAGAGAATTTACAGTTGATAAAAATTGGAATGGAAAAGAGATATTTGCCTCTTTCCAAGGAGTTGAATCAGCTTACTATTTATATATAAATGGGGAATATGTAGGTTATAGTGAAGATACTTTTGTTGGTCATGATTTTGATATTACAAAATATTTAAAACCTGGAAAAAATGAGATTGCTGTTAAAGTTCACAGATGGAGTGATGGAAGTTGGCTTGAATCTCAAGATATGATTAAGTTAAGTGGAATATTTAGAGATGTATTTTTATATACAACTCCAAAAGTTTATATGAGAGATTATACTGTTGTAACTGAACTTGATGATGAATATAAAGATTCGAACTTAAATGTTAAAGTTGAAATTGATTCTAAAAAAGGGTTTGCAGCAGGAAAGTATACTGTTGTAACAAAACTTTTTGATAGTTCTAACAAAGAATTAAAATCTATGGAAAAAACAGTAGAGATTAATGAGAAAAATTCAAATGAAATAATCTCTTTTAATCAAGCTATTGCTAACCCTAAAAAATGGTCTTCTGAACATCCAAATCTTTACACTGTAGTTTTAGAGTTAAAAAATGAAAAAGGTGAAACTACAGAAACATTAAGTAATAAAGTTGGATTTAGAAAAGTAGAGATTAAAGATAATAAAATTATGGTAAATGGTAAAAAATTAATGTTAAGGGGAGTTAATAGACATGAGTTTGTAGACACAACTGCTAGAACAGTTAGTGAAGAAACTATGATTCAAGATATTCTTCTTATGAAACAAAATAACATAAATACAGTTAGATCATCTCACTATCCAAATGATCCTAAATGGTATGATCTATGTGATGAGTATGGACTTTATGTAATGGATGAAGCCAACTTAGAAACTCATGGTAGGTTAGATGAAATTCCTCAAGATAGAGTAGAGTGGACTCCTGCTGTTATTGACAGACAAGAAGGAATGCTTGAGCGTAGTAAAAATGAAACTTCAATTATTATGTGGTCATTAGGAAATGAATCGTCAACTGGTAAAAACTTCGAAATAGCTGCTAAGTGGCTAAAAGAAAAAGATCCTACAAGACTTACTCATTATGAACCTCAAAGAGACGTTACTGACACTTACAGTAGAATGTATAGAAGTATTGAAGAGATGAAATCATATGCTAGTGATCCTGACAATAAAAAGCCATACTTACAGTGTGAGTTCGCTCATGGAATGGGTAATAGTATTGGTAACTTACAAGATTATTGGGATGTTATGGAAAGTAACGAAGTTTTCCATGGAGGATATATTTGGGACTGGGTTGATCAAGCTATAACAACTGTAGACCCTGAAACTGGAGAAAAATTCTTTGCTTATGGTGGAGATTGGGGAGATATTGAATTTACTGATAAAAACTTCTCTGCTAACGGACTTATATTTGCAGATAGAACTGTTCAACCAGAACTTGTTGAGGTAAAAAAAGTATTCCAAAATATTGAAGGTAAAGATATAAATGCTAAAAATGGAGTTATTAATTTAAAAAATAAATTTATGTTCACTAACTTAGATGAGTATTTAGGTACTTGGGAACTTAAGGAAAATGGAACTGTTATCCAAACAGGAATGTTTAAAATTGATATTTCCCCTGAAAAAGATAAAGATGTTAAATTACCAGTTAAAGAGTTTGTAATGAAAGACAATAAAGAGTACTGGTTAAATATTGATTTCAAATTAAAAGAGGATAAATCGTGGGCAAAGAAAGGACATATTGTTGCACATAACCAATTCCCTATAAAAAATGAAAAAACAAATATATCTACACTATCTTTAGACAAACTTGATGATGTTGCTTTAGTTGAAAATAACACTGATATTACAGTTAATGGAAAAGATTTTAATATTTCTATTAATAAGACATCTGGTGGAATTGATTCATTTATATTTGAAGGTAAAGAATTATTAGAAACTCCAATGGTTGCTAATTTCTGGAGAGCTCCTAATGATAATGACAGAGGAAATGGAGCTACAAAGAGACTTAACACTTGGAAAGAAGCTTCTTCAAATGCTAAAGTAATAGATTACAAAGTTACAAAGTTAAATAACAAAGGTATTAAAATACAAATGGAGTTAGATGTTCCAACAACAAAAACATCTAAACTATATACAACTTATGTTATTACTGGTAATGGAGAAGTTAATATATCAAATACTCTATATTCTCCAAAATCATTACCTGAAATTCCAGAATTCAGTATGATGGCTCAGTTACCTAAAAAATATGATAATGTAACTTGGTACGGTAAGGGACCTGATGAAAATTATGTTGATAGACAAACTGGTTATAACGTAGGATTATACAATAAAAATGTAGAAGAATTCTTCATTCCATATATCAATCCTTCTGAAACTGGAAATAGAAGTGGAGTAAGATGGGTAACATTAACTAATAAAAATGGATTTGGATTATTTGCTTCTGCTAATGAAAATCCTATTGAATTTAATGCATTACATTATACTCCAAATGAACTTTCAAGTGGGAAAAGACATCCATTTGAATTAAACAAAGAAAATAATGTTGTATTAAGATTAATTGGTAAACAAATGGGTGTTGGTGGAGATAATTCTTGGGGAGCTAAACCACATGACCAATATCAATTAAAATCTGGAGAAGTTCAAACTTATTCTTTAAAATTAAAAGGAATAAATAAAAAAGAGAATCCTATGAATTTAAGTGAAAATAATTTACCTAAAGAAGTTATTTTAGATTCTCAAGAATATATAAATAATAATCATAAAAAATTAGGTTATGAGAAAGTTAAAAAGAATTTTGTATATCTTTCAGATATGAAATTTGAAAAAGCTACAAGCGGAATGTATAAAGTTAGTAGAGATATAACTGTATCAGGAAATATTCCTTCTTTAAGACTTGAAACTGGAGAAATCTTAAAATATGAAAAAGCTTTAAGTGTTAATTCTAATTCAGAAGTAGTAATTAATATTTCTGGAAAAGGATTTAAAAGATTTAAATCTCATGTTGGAATGGATAGAGATATTTTAGGATATAGAAGTTTTGCAGAATTTAAGGTATTACTAGATGGGAAAGTAGCATTTGAAAGTGGACCTATCAAAAGTTATGGAAGAGCTAAAATTGTAGATTTAGATGTTACTGGCGTTAAAAAGGTTACTCTACTTGTTTTAGATCATGATGGAAGTATTAAATATGATCATGGAACTTGGGGAGATGCTAGATTTACATATTAATCAAAAAGGAGCGTACTTTTTAGTATGCTCCTTTTTTCTAGTATATATTACTTTTCTTTAAAGCTATATATTCTTTAATGCTTTCTATCAATTGAAAATAGACAGCTTCATTTTCAAAATTTTTCTCTTTATGGGATAAGCTATCTTTAAATTTTTTTTCAATACTCTTAGTTCTATTAAGAAAAGTACTAAAAACATAATCATTTGAAGAAAGTGTAGATAATTCTTTTAAAATTAATGATAGTTCATGTGTTACCGGAAGATCTAATGATATTTTTTCAAAACACTCCCGCATTTTAATTAAACATATGTACTCAGAAACTTTTATAGAATAATTTTTTTCTATAGTTATTTTTTTATAAAAAAACTTATTATCTTTTTCCATAGAAACTAAATTTTTACAATTTTCCAATTCAAGTTTTAAAGTTTCAAACAAACTATTTTGATTTAAAGAAACCGCTTTATATCTTAAGGCTTTAGAAAAATCAAAAACAATATCATTCATAATTACATCTATTTTATCAAAATAAGATATTATTTCACTTCTTTGACTAGGCATATATATATTTGCAAACATAGCACATAAAACTCCAACCAATAATAAAATATATTGATCTAACACAAAATATAAATCAACATTTTTTTGTAAAAGAAAATGTGTTGCTAAAACTATATTTGTAAAAAAACCTTGCATTAAATTAAAACGAATACAAAGAGGCATAAAAATTGCTGTATAAAAAACCAGAGCAATTGGATTAAAATTAAAAAATTTAATAATTAAGGCTGATAACAAAAGTCCAAAAGAAGCAGCAAGTAAGCGTTCAATTGAACTACGTAAGGATCCTTTTCTAGTGCTTTCTAAACTTAAAATACAAATAGTCGCAGCTGAATATTTATAACCTAAATTAAAATGTTGAGCTATTAACATTGCAATATATGGAGCTATCATATTTTTCAAAACTTTATGTTTATCATATGCTGTTATTTTATCAAAAATCATAAATAATCACCACCTTATTAATTATATATCAATAATAACAAAAAAAGATAGATTGAAATCTATCTTTTTTTACTTATTTTGTTTTATTTTCTTTTTTCTTTTGCCAAAAATTATTTTTCTTTTTTTGTGGCATAGCTTTTTTTTCATTTTCTTTTTTATTTCCAAATTTTCTTTCTGGAACATGTTTTTTCATATCTTTTGGATCTTTACTTTCTTCTCCATGTATCTCTTTAAATTCTATTTTATTTAATTTTAAAATTTCACTTAGTATTTTCTTTTCTATTACTGAAGTAAATGTTAAAACAATACCATTTTTATTAGCTCTTCCAGTTCTTCCACTTCTATGAGTAAAAGCTTCTGCCGTTTTAGGTAAATCATAGTTTATAACATGAGTTACTTGTGGAATATCAAGTCCTCTTGCTGCAATATCTGTTGCTACAAGAACTTTAAATTCTCCATTTCTAAAACCTGTTAAAGCAGCATCTCTTTGATTTTGAGATAAGTTACCTTGGAAATTTACAGCTTTTATACCTTTTGTTTCCAATACTTTGCTTAAATATTTTGCCTTATGTTTTCCATTAGTAAAAACAATAACTGACTCCATATTTTCTGTTTTTATAAGATCAACTAATTTAGATTTCTTCTCATCATGCTCTATATGAAAAAGTTCATGTTCTATTAATTTAACTGGATCTTTATATTCAATTTCTACAATTTTATGTTCTTTCTTTAAAACTTTAAAAGCTAGATTTTTAATTTCTTTTGGCATTGTAGCTGAAAAGAATAAAGTTTGTTTTTTCTTTGGAGTATGTTTAATTATTTTTTCTATATCTTTTAAGAATCCCATATCCAACATATGGTCTGCTTCATCTAAAACTAAAAACTCTACTCTTGTTAGTCCTAAAGTTCCTTGATTTAAATGATCTAAAATTCTTCCTGGACATCCAACAACAATATCAACACCGTCTTTCATTGCTGTTATTTGTCTTTTTATTGGTGTTCCTCCATAAACTGCAATACTTTTTAATCCAGTTTTTTTACTAAGTTGAATTATTGCATTGTTTATTTGTTCTGCTAACTCTCTAGTAGGAGCTATTATTAATGCACGAACTCCTTTACCACTTTTATTTTTTTCAATTAGTCTTTCTAGTATTGGTAAAACAAAGGCTGCTGTTTTTCCAGTTCCAGTTTTAGCTAATCCTAAAATGTCATTTCCATCTATTATCATAGGGATAGCTTCTTTTTGTATAGGCGTAGGATGTGTATATCCTGCTTCATTAATTTGTGTCATTATTTGATTATTAAAATTAAATTCATTAAAAGTCATATTTTCTCCGTTAATATTTTTTCTTCGATATATATTATATCATTCTTTTTATAATATAGATAGTTTTTTAATTTTTCTATATTTTTATATCAAATTATTATAGGTCTTTTTAATCTGAAAACTTACCTTGTTTTAATTGTATCGTTTCTAACTCTAAGTACGTTCTTGTTGCCTTATACAATTCTTTTTCTTTCTTGGGATCTTTTATATATTTTTGATTTTCTAAATCAACTAATTTAGGATTAATTCCATTTCCATCTATTAATAAATATTTTCCATCTACTACTCCATAATAATTAGTTTGAGTTATATAAGCTAAATTTTTATCTTGTTTTTTAAATAAGTCTCTTCCCCAAGCTGAATTTTTATATTTCCCACCTAAGATATGCATAACTGTTGGTAATAAATCCATCTGTGAAGCTGTCTTATCTATTACTTGAGGCTTTAAAATATCTCCAGGAGACCAAATAAGCATAGGAATTTTAAATCTATCCTCACTTAATTCAAAATTATTGTCAGTTTTAAATCCATGATCTGCAATAAAAACAAAAATTGTATTTTTAGCCCATGATTTATTTTTAACACTTTTTATAAACTCTCCAAGAGCCTTATCTGCAAAATGAAAAGCATTTAATCTCATATAATTATCAGCATCTTTTTCTGTATAAATTTTATCTTTATCTTGAATATCATATGGAGCGTGGTTACTTAAAGTAAACATATTTACATAAAATGGTTCTTTTAAAGAATCCATATAATTAATTGATTTTTCAAATAATAAATTATCTGGCACTCCCCATTTGATCATTCTATCTTTTTCTGGGAAATCATTAACATCAATAATCTTATCAACTCCATTAAACTTTAAAAATCCAGCCATATTATCAAACTGTGCATCTCCACCATATATAAAACTAGTATTATATCCTCTTCCTTTTAGTATTCTTGGTAAAGAGTAAAATCTTTTTTGACTAGTTGTAAACTCTTTTGTTACTGCAATTGCTCTAGGAGATGGAAAAGAAACATTAACAGAAGCTATTCCTCTATTTGATCTTGTTCCTGTAGCATATAAATTATCAAATAGAACTCCTTCTTTTGCTAATTTGTTAAAATTTGGTGTTACATCTATTTTAGCTCCTTGTATTCCAATATACTTAGACATAAAACTTTCCATTAAAACAACAACAACATTATACTTTTTTTCTTGATTTTCTGTATTTGTAATTCTAAGCAATGGATTTTCTTCACTTAAATAAACAGCTCCAGAATCTCCAATATAGTTTCTTATATTATCTTTTAATTCTTTATTATTTAAAGTCCTATTTACAGTAGCACCCTTTCTTTCCTCTTTTTTCATATTATAATAAGATCTTCCAAAAGAAAAAATAGGATTTATTGCAAATTGATTAGCATATGAATAATTAGAATAATTTGCACGTCCCCAATCTAATACTGCTTCTGAGAATCCACCTCTTGAAGAAAAAACACCAAATGTTAAAAGTGTTAATAAAGAGAGAATAAAATAAACTATTCCTTTAAAATTAGTTATTTTATGCTCTATATATTTATTATATTTTTTTACAACATTTCTTATAAGAATAAATGATGAAAAACAAGATATAAATAAATTTATAAATGGATGATAGACATTTCCTGTAAACATTGTATCTACAATTTCATTAGTATGTCCTATGTAATTTACAACTGTAGAATTTATATGATATCCAAACTCATTAAAATATTCTACATCTCCAACTGATGAAAAACTAATAGCTATAATTAATAAACTAGTTGGAATTATATATATATATTTTGAAATCTTTTTTAAACCAAAAAAATTTAAAAATATAGAAATAAAAAAAACAACTCCTGTTAAAACTAAATAACTTCCAATTATTGAATTATCAAAAATCCAACCAACAAAGAATCCTTTGCTTATTACTGAAAAAGGAATATTATTTACCTCTGGATATGTTTTATATAAGAAATAACATCTTATAAAAAGCATAAATAAATATAGATACATATATTGACTAAGAAAAAACTTCATTGTTTCAATATATGTATTTCTTTCTTTAATTTTGTATTTCACTTTTTTCCTCCTGATCAATTGTTAAATTATAATTTTATCATATTTTATAATTTTCTACAATAACTACAGTTTTTATTGCTATTTTTATTTATTTTTCTTATTTCTAAACAACTATATTCTAAATAAATACACTTCACTTTAAATCAATCCAAAAAAAATAAAAAAAACAACTTTTTCTTATTTTTGCTTAAAGTTTTCTCAAAAAATGTTAAAATTATAGTATAGAATTATTTAAATACTTTTTATGGAGGGATAATTATGAATAAAAAATTCTTAATTGGTGCATTACTTGCTGTTTGTTCTTTTGGATATGCATCTGACAAAAATGATATTATTGAAGACAGAGTAGAAAACAGTTTAAAGGTACAATTTAAAAATATACCTGCAGAGTATGACGTTGATATTAATCAAAATCTTTGTAATGTTGGTGTTGAGCTAAAGGGAGATTTAAAAGGAGATTTAAATGATTTTGCTCAAAAAATAGCTGAAGCAGTTAAAGAAGAAACTCAGATTGTTGAAACATCTGTTTCTATTGAAAAAGAGCATACTTTTAAAGATGATGAAGTTATATTTCATAAAACATTCAAACAAAACTAATAATATAGGTTAATGAAAAAGAAATCTAAGATAGATTTCTTTTTTTGTTTAAACTTCTAATATTAGAAACGGGACTAAATAGAACACAATAATTAAAACTTTATAAATACCGATAACTAAATAATTTAATTTTTCAAAATTCTCAAATGAAACATTAAAATAATTTCTATGTATTCTATATATTGTCTTTTTCAATTTTATAAATAATAAAAAATATACAAATAATAATATCAAATTTAATATTAACCCTTTTAAAAAAAAATCAGAATATTCCATACACTCCTCCTTAAATACATATAAATAATTTATTTTGATTTTATATACTTATAAATCTGCAAATTCTTTTATATTTAAAAGAATTATTTTTGACTTTAATAAAATATAGGAGTATCATTAAAACGAGTGCTTCACTCTAATTTTTATACATCAAGGAGGAAAATATATGTCAAATTGTAATTCATGCCCTTCACAAAGTAATTGTTCTAAAGAATCTACAAAATGTGGAGTAACTAATAACCCTTTAAACAAAATAAAATATGTTATTGGAGTTATGAGTGGAAAAGGT
>NZ_CAMQYW010000021.1 GCF_947039425.1 uncultured Cetobacterium sp.
TTTAGATGGGAATTTAATAAAGGAAATAGAGATAAAAAAATAGAGTGGATTTTAGATCCACTCTATTTTTTTAAAATGCAACATCTATAACATCTTGGAAATAATCAATAAAATGAACAGTGATACCATCTTTTAAGAAGTTTGGAAGCCTATCAAAATCTTTTTTATTTTCTTTAGGGAGAAGTAACTCTTTAATACCAACTCTTCTTGCTGCTATTGTTTTTTCTCTAACGCCACCAATAGGTAAGACCTTGCCTGTAAGAGTAAGTTCGCCAGTCATAGCAATACCTTTTTTTACAGGTTTATTAATAGCTAGAGAGAAAAGAGCAAGAGCCATAGTAACTCCAGCAGAAGGACCATCTTTAGGAGTAGCCCCTTCAGGAACATGCAGATGAACTTTATTTTTTTCAAAGAATTCTTTATTTTCTTTAGAGAAAGATTTACCGTTAGTTAAATAAGATCTAATATATGAATGTGCAATTTCAGCAGATTCTTTCATAACGTTCCCTAATTGACCTGTTAATTTAAATCCACTTTCTTTATTACTAATATTAACAGCTTCAATATATAATGTAACACCACCCATAGAAGTCCAAGCTAAACCTAAAGTTACTCCTGGAATTTCTTTTTGATAAAGTTCTTCAGTGGTAAAAATAGGAATTCCTAAATAATTTTCAATGTTTTTTTCGCTGATTTTTATTTTCTCTTTATTTCCTTCAGCAATTTTTAAATTTACTTTTCTCATAATTTTACGTATATTTTTTTCTAAAGTTCTAACACCAGCTTCTCTAGCGTATTTATCTATCATACTTTTAATAGAATTTTTACTAATAGATATTTCATTACTAGCCAAAGCATGAGCTTTTAATTGTTGAGGAATTAAATATTTTAATGCAATTTGCAATTTTTCTTCTAAAATATAACCTGAAAGATGAATAATTTCCATTCTGTCTAAAAGAGGTCTTGGAATAGTATCTAGTTGATTTGCTGTTGTTATAAATAGAATTTTAGAAAGATCATATCGTATATCAAGATAATGATCTAAAAAATCTTTATTTTGTTCAGGGTCTAAAACTTCAAGAAGAGCCGAAGCGGGATCTCCCCTAAAACTATTACCAATTTTATCAATTTCATCTATCATGATTACAGGGTTGGATTTTTTTACAAGTTTTAAAGCTTGTATTATTTTTCCAGGCATAGCTCCAATATAAGTTCTTCTATGACCTTTTATTTCAGCTTCATCAACCATACCTCCAACAGAAAATCTATAAAACTCTCTATTTAAAGAATCTGCTATAGATCTACCAATAGATGTTTTTCCAACACCAGGAGGGCCAACAAAACAAAGTATCGATCCATTAACATTTCCAGTTTTAGTAACTGTTCCAATAAATTCTAAAATGCTATTTTTGATATCTTGAAGGCCATAATGATCTCTGTCTAGAATATGTTTAGCTTTTTTAATGTCAATTTGATCCTTTGAAAATACTCCCCAAGGAAGTTCTACAATGGCTTCTAAATATGTACGAGCAACATGATACTCAGGAGAAGATTGATCAAGTAGAGACAATTTTTCCAATTGTTCATTAACTACATTTTCAGCTTCTTCAGATAGAGTTATATGACTTATTTTTTCATTGATTTTATCAATAACTGTTAATTTTTCATCTTTCTCCATTCCAAGTTCTTGTTTAATAAGTTTTAATTGTTCTTTTAAAAAGTATTCTTTTTGTTGGCTACTTACTTTATCCTCTATTTGTTTAGAAATTTTTGCTTGTAGTTGAGATATTTCTAACTCTTTTTTTAACATTGTTAAAAGCTTTTGAGAACGATTAACAATATCAAGTTCTTCTAAAAGTGACTGTAATTCATTAGCTTCAGCTTTAAGCATAGATGAAACAAAATCAATAAAAATTCCAGGATGATCATAAGAGGCCTGAGAAACAAGAAGCTTTAACTCTTCTTTTAAAATTGGATTTACTTCAAATATTTCTTTTAGTGATGTCATAATAGCAAGCATATATGCTTTTAGCTCTACAGAAGAGTTATCTGCTTCTTTATTATATTTTACTTTCCAGCAAATAGGAGAGGTTCCTTTAACTTCTTTTCGTTTTTCAAATCTTTCTATTCCAAAAACAATAGCTTGAGCAGATTCGTTGGTTAAATTTGTAACTTTATTAATTTTTATAACTGTTCCTATATTATATAATTCTGAATCAAAATAATTACTGTCATCAATTTCTTTTACAAACACTAACCCAACAAAGCCATTATAATTTTCTTCAGCATCTTTAAGTGTTTTTAAAAAATCTTCCCCAGTAAAAGCAATGGGAGTTAAAATATTTGGAAATATTGGTCTAATAACAAGAGGTAAAATAGGAATTTCCTCAGGTAATAAGTCTCTTAAACTTACAAGGTCAGTTACATTTGATTTGTTACTATTGGTCATAGAACCCCTCCTTTAAGTAATTTAATATTAAATTTCTTTTATAAAAATATTGTTTTCAATTTCTTTAAAATTAAGTTTTTTTAAGTAATTTTGATGAATTTTAAGATTGCTTTCTTGAATTATTTTTTTATAACCTAAATTTTTAAAAAATATTATATTGTCTATATATAGATAATTTCCAAATTTAAAGTCTCTATACTTTTCAGTAACATAATCAATTTTAATGGTAACCTCATCATTATTTTCATTCCAACCAATAATGCCAACAGTATCATTATTTCTAATTAAATAATAAAACTTATCTATTTCTAGAAAAGATAGTTTAGCAAAAAAATATTCAATATCATCATAATTTTTACGAATAAAAAAATTGAAATATTCACTATTGCAATCAGCTAAAACTAGATTAAAAGAATCTTTATTTTTTGATAAATTTTTTAAATAATAAAGATTTAATATAGATATGCCTAAGTTTAATAAAATAACAGAGATAGAGTTAATAAGAAAACCATATAAAATAAAGCAGAAACAACCAAAGGTATTGATCCATCTTAATTTTATAATAGACGTCATTGCTAAAGACAGAAAAATTACTAGAGAGGAAAAAATTCCAAAAATTTCTATGAAATTCATATAAACCTCCTTAATTATGTCTTCAATGTTATACCTTTTTTATTAAAGGAATCCTTTAATAAAAAAGGTATATAAAAAATAAAAAGAGGTGATAGAAGTGAAAAAAATAATTCTTGCAATATTTTTTTTAAATTGTTTCTTAGCATTTGGAGAGATAAAAGAAGCATATTTAGCTGGTGGTTGTTTTTGGTGTGTAGAAAGTGATTTAGAAAAAGTAAAGGGAGTTAAGGAGGTTATTTCTGGTTATTCTGGAGGACATGTTGAAAATCCAAGATATAAGGAGGTATCTTCAGGATCTACAGGTCATAGAGAATCTGTAAAAGTCATATATGATAATAAAGAGATCAATTATTCAACACTGATTTATTATTTTTTAAAGAAAATAGATCCAACAGATGATAAAGGTCAATTTGTAGATAGAGGATATCAGTATTCACCTACGATTTTTTATACAAATGAAAGAGAAGAAAAACTTGCTAAAAAAGTTTTAGAAAAAGTAAAAGAAGAAGGAAAGTTTAAAGAGATGAAAGTATCTTTAGAAAAATTTAAGAATTTTTATCCAGCAGAGGAATATCATCAAGATTATTATAAGAAAAATAGTTTGAAATATAAATTTTATAGATATAGATCAGGAAGAGATAAATTTTTAGAAAAGACTTGGGGAAAGTAAAATAAAAGAGCACATTACAAAGTAATGTGCTCTTACTATTTAAACAGATATCTGTTGAATTCATTGGTGGAGATGACGGGAATCGAACCCGTGTCCAAAATTGCAAGTGCCATAAGCTTCTACAAGCTTAGTTTGCTATTAGAATTCGCGATAGATATTCCCACAAACAGGGCTAACTAAAGCTATTCTCTTAAATGTCCCCAAAAGCTTAGAGAAATCACTTAGGGTAATCTGTACTTAGGTTACACCTAGACTGAACTCTCCTACAGAAGAGAAAGTTCAAAGGCGAGCTGACATTATGCAGCTAAAGCGTAATTATTGTTTCCATCTAAACGATGAGTTGACCTCTCACAGCGGTCAACCTGGCCTGCTACCTATAACCTCACAACCCTGTCGAAACCTTTGCATCCCCAATTATTCAATTAAGTTTATTATAGCATATAAAATTTTTAAACTCAACATCCTTTCATTAGATAAATTTTTTATATTCTTTATATGTTAGAATTCCCATTAGAAAACAAACAATAGTATCTGAAATTGGAAAAGCTAACCATACACCATTTTCTTTTAAAAATAAAGGAAGAATATAAACTAAAGGTATATTTAAAAGTAAAATTCTAATAAAAAAGAAATTTGTTGCTATTTTATTTCTTTTGATAGCTTGAAAAAAATTATTACAAGCTAGAAAAATAGCGGTGAAAATCATTAAGCATAAATTTAATCTCATGGCATGGACAGTAAACTTAACTAGTATAGGATCGTTTTTTATAAAAAATTTAACTACAAAATCTGCATGAACTAAAATTAAAAATACTAAAGAGCTAGAAATTCCAATAACAGTAAAAAGTTGAATTTTTAAAACCTCTTTTATTCGTTTTAAATTGTGGGAACCAAAACTATAAGATATAATAGCCGCAGTACCTTGGTTAAATCCCTGTAAGCTAGTATTAATAATACTTCTAGTTATAGAAATAATACCAATGGCAGCTGTTGCAATATCACCACCATAAAATCCAGCTTGTCTATTAGTAGAGGTTATAAGAGCTGATTGGAGAAGTTGATTGTAAAATCTAGGACTACCAATTTTAAATATATCTTTTAAAATATTTAGATTTAAATGTAGATATTTTTTTGAATATGTTATAACAGGTGATTTATAAAAATAAAAAACAACATATAGTCCAGTGAGAAAAGTAGCAATAAAAGTAGCAAGAGATGCTCCTTTAAGCCCCATATTAAGTTTAATTATAAAAATATAGTCAAGAATTATATTTATAACTCCTGTTGCAATATTAATTCCCATAGCAGAAACAGAATCTCCTACACCTCTAATTAAACTACTTTGTCCTAAGAACATTTGAAAAATAGAGATTGGTATTAAAAATTTAGTATATTCTTTAGCAAAGGAAAAATTGGTTTTTGAAGCTCCCAAAAGTGATAAAAGTGAATCATTAAAAATCCATAGAAAAAAAGAAAGAAAAAAACCTGTAATTATAATCCAAAGAAAGCCACAGGTTAAAATTTCTTGAGCATCTTCTGTTTTATTTTCTCCCAATTTAACACCAATATTAATAGCAATGCCAGAAAATAAAAAATTAAAACTATTAATAATCATAGCATAAGGAAAAACAAGAGCAACAGCTGCCATTCCTCCTCTTCCTGCTACTTGACCAATAAAATATCTATCTGTTAAAACACAAAGCATGCCAATGATAGAACCAAAAGATGAAGGTAAACTAAATTTTAAAATAGTAATTAAAGTATTTTCACCTTCAAACTTTAAGTTGATATTTTTCAAAGCATTCCCCCTTAAAATTTAAAATATAAAGTAAACGGAAAGGTAGTTTAAAATACTTCCTGTAAGAACGAAAAGATGCCAAATTCCATGAGTGAATCTACGATTTTTCATCATATAAAAAATAGTTCCTGCAGAATAGCTAATTCCACCAGCAATTAAAAGTTTTAAAGATATTGGTGTAACTAGTTCTTTTAAATCTCCAAAGACAAAAACAATCATCCATCCCATAAATAAATATATAAGAGTTGAAAGAAGTTTAAATCTTCCAGCAAAGAATATTTTAAAGATAACACCAAGTAAAGTCATTCCCCACTGTATGAAAAATAGAGTCCACTTAGTATTTCCTTGAAAAACACTTAAAAGGTACGGAGTATAAGAACCAGATATTAAAATATATATAGCAGAGTGATCTAGTATTTTAAATATATTTTTAGCCTTTCCATTATAAAGAATATGGTAAGTTCCTGACATTGCATATAATAAAACTAAAGAAAAACAGAAAACCATAGAACCAACAATATATCCAGTATTACCTATATGAAGAGAGTGCACCAATAGAGCACCAGTACCAATAAGTGATAAAACAACACCTATATAGTGAGTCATAGAGTTAATCCATTCTTCAATTCTATCAAGTAATGAGCTAGTCATAAAATCATCTCCTTAATTATTTTTTTTAAAATTTAAAATAAGTTCATCAAATTTAGGCTCTAACTGTCTAAGCTTAATACCACAAGAGCTTAAAAGTTTTTTAGATGCAATATTAGAATCAGTATTACAATATTTATCTGAAAGATAAATTATTTCAGATATTCCACTTTGAATTATGCTTTTAGCACATTCATTACATGGGAAAAGATCAACATAGATAGAACACCCTTTTAATGATTTAGTACTATTTAAAATGGCATTTAATTCAGCATGACAAACATATGCATACTTAGTATGTAAAAAATCGCCCTCTCTTTCCCAAGGGAAATCATCATCATCACATCCAGAAGGAAGTCCATTATATCCAACTCCAACTATTCTTTTATCTGGAGTAACAATACAAGCTCCAACTTGAGTTCCAGGATCTTTACTTCTATTGGCTGAGAGAATTGCAACTCCCATAAAATAATCATCCCAATCTATATAATTTGTTCTTTTTGACATAAATCCTCCTTAGTTAAAATTATTTTTTATGTTGTAAATATAAATCTGCTAGAGCAATAGCAGCACTATTTTCTAAAACAATAGGAACTCTTAATATAAAAGCAACATCATGTCTTCCTGAAATGTTTAATTTTTCAATTCTTTGATTTGAAAAATTAAAAGTTTCTTGAGCTTTAAAAATACTAGAGGTTGGTTTAACAGCTACATTAAGAGAAATAGGGTTTCCATTAGTAATTCCACCATTAATTCCACCATTATTATTTGATAAAGTAGTTCCTTTTTCATCAATAAAAAGATCATTAAATTCACTTCCTAAAAGTTTACAACCTTTAAAACCACTTCCAAATTCAATGCCTTTAATGCCAGGAATTGAAAAGATCATTGCTGAAAGTTTAGATTCCACAGATTCAAAAAATGGTTCTCCAAGTCCAATAGGTAAATTATGAACAGTTAGATTGATACAACCTCCTAAAGAATCACCATTATTTAAAGTTTCTTCTAAATAAGCACTAAGTTTTTCATTAAAAAATTCTTTTGATAGTGTTCCAATACTAGTAATTTTACAATTAAAAATAATATCTTTTAATATTTTTTTAGCAATAACGCCAGCAGAAACAAGGCCTAAAGTTAATCTTCCAGAAAAATGACCACCACCTCTCATATCATTAAAACCTAAATATTTTTTAGTAGCAGCAAAATCAGAATGCCCAGGTCTAGGATGATTAGAAAAATCTTTATAAACTTTAGAATTAGTATTTTTGTTTTGAAAAAAAATATTAATAGGGGATCCAGTGGAAAATCCATTGTAAATACCTGATAAAAATTTAGGATAATCATCTTCAATTCGTGAAGTAGTTCCTTTTTTTCCAGGTTTTCTTTTGGATAAATCTTCTAAAAAATCCTCTTCTGTAATAGGGATTCCACAAGGGACACCATCTATAAGAATTCCAATACCATCTCCATGAGATTCCCCATATATATGAACTCTAAAAAGAGAACCAAAACTATTCATAAAAACCTCCACTTTTTCTTTTATTTTATCATAAAAACAAAAAATAAAAAAGAAAAGCTCCCATATGGAAAATGAGAGCTTTAGTATCTTTAAATAGATTTTGTTTTTTTAGATAACCATTCTTTAGCTCTATTACTAATTAATGGAGAAACTTTTGTATAAACTGATTGATGATAAGAGTTAATCCAATTAATTTCATCAGAAGTTAATAAAGTCATATCTAAACAATCAATATCAATTGGAACTAATGTAAATGTTTCAAATTTAAAGAAATTACCATATTCAGTTGTTAAGTGAGGCATAACAACAACGGTATTTTCAGTTCTGATTCCATGAGAACCTTCTGTATATACACCAGGTTCTATAGTAATAAGCATTCCAGGTTTAAATTTAATATTTCTTTCTCTAAAGTTAGGTGGAGTTTCATGAACATTTAACATAAATCCAATACCGTGTCCAGTACCACATCTATAATCCATTCCTTTATTCCATAAAAACTGTCTACATAAGATATCTAAATCAGAACCAGTAGAACCATCTTTAAAAATAACAGATGAAAGGGCAATCACTCCCTTTAAAGCTAAAGTGAAATCATGCTTTTCTTGAGAAGTAGGAGTCCCTAGTGCAAAAGTTCTAGTTGTATCAGTAGTTCCTGTGAAATATTGACCACCACTATCATTTAAGAATAGTCTTTCTTTTTTTAATAGAGAAGAGTTATTTTCTTTAGGTGAATAGTGCATCATTGCAGCATTTTCACCATATGCCATAATAGCATTGAAACTTTCTTCAAAATAATTTTCTTGGATAGATCTAAAGTGTTGAATTTTTTTAACAGTATCAAATTCTGTGATAACTTCGTTGTTATCTAAAGCTTCGAAAAGCCAACCGTAAAACTCAGCATTAGCACAACCATCAGCAAGATATGCTTTATAGTTATTTTCAATTTCTATACTATTTTTACATGCTTTCATTAAAGCTACAGGATTTGAAGTAAGATTAAATGTAATCTCTTTATTATTTTCAATTTTTTTAAAAAGAGAGTAGTTTATTTCATTTTCATCACAAAGAATATTAAGATTATTTAAAGTAGATACAAAGTTAAAAACCTCATTATAATTTTGAATTTCAATACCATTATTTAATAGAGTTTTTTTAACATCTTCATTTATTCTAGAACTTTCAGTAAATAAAATTGCTTTATCTTTAGATATAAAAGCATATGATATAACAACAGGGTTACAAGGAATATCATTAGATCTAATGTTAAATAACCAAGATATATTATCTAATTTACCTAAAACTAAAGAATCACAATTTAAATTAGAAATTTTATTTCTAAGAGTTTCTATTTTATTTTTAGCTGATTCCCCTGAAAATTTTTCTTCTAAGTAGAAAACATTAGTATAGATCTCTTCAGGTCTATCTTTCCAAATATCATTTGCAAAATCAAAAGTATTAACTAAAGTAAAATTATTTAATTTGAAATCTTTTTCCATAGACTTTACAGAACTTAAAGAGAATAGTTTTCCATTAAATGCAATAGTGCTATTATCATTTAAGTTTTCTGATAAATATTTTGAAAAAGAGGGACACTCAGGTTCAGATGCACGGAATAAAATAGTCTCACTACCTTCTAATTCTTTTTCTCCTTGAACATAATATCTTCCGTCAACCCAAAGGCCACTCATACTTTTAGTTATAACTAAAGTACCAACTGATCCTGTAAATCCAGAAACAAATTGACGAGTTTTCCAGTGAGGAGAAAAATATTCACTCATATGAGGATCTCCACTTGGGATGATAAAGGCATCAATATTTTCAATATGCATAAGTTCTCTAATTCTTAAAATTTTATCATTTGTTGTCATAAAAAATTCCCCCTTGATTTTTATAATTCAATTAGTTCATGCGTAATCCAAGTTAAATTTTCATAGCCATTTTCTGTTATTAAAATTTGATCCTCTATTCTAACTCCACCCCAATTAGGAATATATATTCCTGGTTCAATAGTTCTAACACTGTTAATTTCAAGAATATCACTACTAGTTGGTCCCATAAAAGGAGGCTCATGCAAAGATAATCCAATACCATGTCCAATACCTTTATAATGATATTTTAAATATTCAGTATTTTTAATTGGAATAATAGATTCTTCATATATCTCTTTTAAAGAAATACCAGGTTTCATTTTAGAAAGAGATAATTCTAACATCTCTTTTTCTAAATTATATACTTCTTTTTGTTTTTCAGTAGGTTTTCCTACAATAACTGTTCTTGTCATGTCAGACATATAACCATTAACTTGGCAACCAAAATCCAAAAGAACAAAATCACCGTATTCTATAGCTTTAGAAGATGGAATGCCATGAAGCAGAGAAGTTCTTGTTCCAGATATAAGTATATTGCCGTAAGGTTGTGTATCAGCACCTTCTAAAACCATATACATAGATAGTTTAGCAGCAAGTTCTTTTTCTGTCACTCCAACTTTAATATCTTTAATAATTCTTTCGAAAGCTCTACATGTAATGTTACATGCTGCTCTAATATTTTGAATCTCTTCAGGAGATTTTATAATTCTGATATTTTCAATAATATCAATAGTTGGAATAAGATCAAAATTCACTTCTTTTTTAATATTTTCATATATATTGTAATTAATATAGTTAGATTCAAATGCTAAAGTAGTAATATCTATATTTTTGCATATTTCTTTAATGCATTCACCAATATTTTTAAAATTTTTCCAAAGAATTATTTCAAAATTTGGACATTCAATAGATGCTTGTTCTGTATATCTAGGATCAGTTAAGAAAAAACATTTTTCTTTTGTTATAAATAAAGAAGAATCTTCACCTGTATAGTTACTAATATATCTGACATTTTCACGTT
This sequence comes from uncultured Cetobacterium sp., assembly GCF_947039425.1. Lineage (GTDB taxonomy): Bacteria > Fusobacteriota > Fusobacteriia > Fusobacteriales > Fusobacteriaceae > Cetobacterium_A. The sequence goes on from NZ_CAMQYW010000021.1 coordinate 10,607, forward strand.
TACCTATGAAAAAAGCATGGATATTATTTTCAGTCATATATCTTTGTAATTGTGTAACATTTTTCATAATATCCTCCATTTATTCTGCAGCAATTTTCATAATAGGTTTTCTAATTAGTAAAAGAGAAGCGCCAACAATTATAGTTATAAGACCACTAGCTAAGAAAAAAGTTGCCTCTTGACCTTGTGTATAAAAATTAATTGATAAAGATGCTACTCCAGCTCCTGTAGAAAGTCCAAGTTGCCAAACAGTAACCATTTGAGCAGTAAATGCCTTTGGAGAAACAGCTGTAGCAAAACCAAGACCAATAGGCGATGAAATTGATTCACCAAATATTAGAATAATGAAAAATATTAAAATCCAAAGTCCCATAATTTTTACATTTCCAGGGTATAAAATAATAGGAACGGCCATAAACATTGATGCTAGACCATAGAAAATAGTACCCATTCCAAATTTAGATGCAGTTGATGGTTGTTTGTTTCCAAGTTTTGTCCAAATAGAACCAGTTAAAGTTCCAAATAAAATAGAGAAAAAACTAGATATTGTAATCCAAGCTGCAGGTGCAAAAGATATTCCCATTAGTGAATTATTAACTCTTTCTTCTGCAAAAACAAGAAGAATAGAAACAGCTTGCCCCCAAATCATTAAAGTGAAACAGTTACAAACAAATAGAGCAGCAAATGGAATAATTTTCTTTTTTTCTTTTGGAGTAGTTTTTTTACTAGTTCCAATATATAAAAGATATCCAAAAGGTGCAAAAATACTTAAAACACTTACAAAATTAACAAAAGTTTTAGGAGTTAATCTTCCTTTAGCTAGTAAAAATACAACAATACTCATTAAGCTAATTAAAGTTCCGAAAGTTTTAAAAAGCATTTTCTTTTTTAATTCTGGTAAAACAGGATCATCTGGTAATATTCCTGTATCACCAAAATGTTTTTGAGAAAACAAATAAACAATTAATCCAATAAGAGAGGCTACAGCAGAAACTCCAAATCCTAAATAGTAAAGATTTCTAGCAGCAAATGCACCAGTAATCATAGGAGATATAACACCAACATTGTTCATAACATACATGATAGTAAATGCTCCGTCTCTTCTAGTTTCAGTAGGAGAGTACATTTTTCCAACCATTGCATATAAACTTTGACCTGCAAAAGCAGCAGCCATAATTAATAAACATTGATTAGCAACATAGAAAGTAACTCCACCATTAGGAATTGCTAACATGAAGAATCCTAAAGTTTTTAGAATCCATCCAATAAGTAGTGATTTTCTAAGACCTAAAAAACGATCAGCAACATATGCTCCAACAACACCAGCAATAGTAGCCATAGCAGTATATATACTTGTTAATTGAGCAGCTAAACCTTTTTCAAAACCAAGTCCACCCTCTTGTAAAGTAGCATATAAAAAATAAACAAGAATAGCACTCATACCATAACCTGAAAAAGCAGTCATAGCTTGCATAGTTGAAGTAGTTCCAACTCCCATAGGATGTCCTAGAAATTTAGTATCTGTTGAAAAGTCCTTTTTATTACCGTTAGACATTGTAACACTCTCCTATAAAATTATTTAATTTGATTTTATTAAAGTTTCCAATTAATCTTTGTAAGAACAACAGTAGTCAGCAAAAGAATCTATAATAACATTAAAACTTGTATTTTCTGGAACAATGAATGATGTTCCTTGAATAAAGTTAGAATATTCTGTTTCACCTTGTAACTTAATTTTCATTTCTCCATTTAAAACTTCCATCAACTCTTCAACACCAGCATTAAAAAGATATTCTCCTTTAAGCATAAATCCAAGTGTTTTTCTTTCACCAGTATTTAGATGGATTGTTCTACTACTAACATTTCCATCAAAATAAAAATTAGCCTTTTTCTCAATACTTTTAACATTTGAAAACATAATTCCCCCCATATATCTTTAATTACATTTGTTTAGCTTTTTCAACACAAGCATCCATAGCTTCAATAATACTACTTCTAAAACCTGTTTTCTCAAGTGTTCTAACTGCTTGTATAGTTGTTCCGCCAGGGGAACAAACCATATCTTTTAAAGCTCCAGGATGCATATTTGTTTCAAGTAACATTTTAGCACTTCCTAAAAGGGCTTGAGCTGCAAACTTATAAGCTTTATCTCTAGGTAAACCGTTCATAACAGCTCCGTCCGCCATAGCTTCAATCATCATAAATACATAAGCAGGTGAACTTCCACTAACTGAAATAACAGCATTAATTAAATTTTCAGTAATAACTTCTACTAATCCGCAACTTTCAAAAAGAGAACAAGTAAATTTCAACTCTTCTTCAGTGACATTACTATTTTTACAAATAGCAGTAACTCCTGCTCCTACCATGGCTGGAGTATTTGGCATAGTACGAATTATTTTAGTGTTTAATGTAAATAGATTTTCTAAATCAGCAATAGTTTTTCCAGGTGCTAAAGTAATAATTACTGATTCTTCAGTTAAAAACTCTTTTATTTCTGAAATAACAGATGTATAAAATTGAGGTTTAACAGCAAGAACAATATATTTTGATGATTTAACCACTTCTTTATTATCAGAAGTAATATTAATATTTAATTCTTTATGAGTTTTTTCAAGAGCTGGGAAATATGCATCAGATGCAATAACATCTTGAGGTGAGACAGTTTCCGAAGAAACCATCCCGTTAATTAAGGCTTTAGCCATATTTCCACAACCAATAAATCCAATTTTCATTTGTAACCATCCTTATAATATTTATTTAATTAAAATTTTGTTCAGTTCTTTCAATTATTTCATCTTGTAGAGATTTACTAAGATTTCTAAAATGATCACTGTATCCAGCAACTCTAACAATAAGATCTTTGTATTCTTGAGGATTTTTTTGAGCTTTAATAAGAGTTTCTCTATCAATTACATTAAATTGAATATGGTGTCCATCCATATCAAAATATGATCTAATTAAGTTAGCCATATGGTTAAGACCTTCTTCTCCAGCAACAACATTCGGAGTAAACTTTTGATTTAATAGAGTTCCACCAGTACTTAAATGATCCATTTTAGCAGCTGATTTAACAACAGCAGTAGGACCTTTTGTATCTCCACCTTTAGAAGGAGAGATGCCTTCAGAAAGAGGTTTCCCAGCAAGTCTACCATCAGCACTAGCAAGCATTATTTCTCCAAAATAAACATGACATGTTGTTGGAAGCATATTTATTCTATAGCTTCCTCCTTTCATATTAGGTTTTCCATTAACGTAATTTTTAAAGTGATTAAAAATATCAATCATAATTTCATCAGCAAAGTCATCATCATTACCATATTTTGGAGTTTTATTTGAAACAAAATTATGAATAATAGCATTATTTTCAAAATTATTTTCAATAGAATTTACTAATTCATCCATTGTGAAAATATCTTTATCGAAAACATTGTATTTAATTGCTGAAAGAGAGTCAGTAATAGTTCCGATTCCTACTCCTTGTACATAGTTAATATTGTATCTTGCTCCTCCAGCATTATAATCCTTTCCTGTTGAAATACAATCATTTGTTATAACAGATAAAAAAGGAACAGGCATGTATTCAGCATAAATTTTTTCAATAATATTACTACCTTTAAGTTTTATATCAATAAAATATTCAACTTGTTTTTTAAATGCATTTAATAAATCATCGTAAGATTTAAAATCCTTTGCAAACCCTAGTTCAAGTCCAAGTTGTTTTTGACTAATTTTATCAAAACCATTAAATAGAGTTAATTCTAAAATTTTAGGTAAATTAAAGTATCCTGTT
>NZ_CAMQYW010000022.1 GCF_947039425.1 uncultured Cetobacterium sp.
AAAATATTAAATATAATCGGATATAATAGAGATATTGTTTATAGTAGTGCTGATGATAAAATAGAAACTAAAGATTTAGTATATAGCACAGAAAGTGGGAATTTAAATATAAATAGTAAGTTTATATATACAAGTAAAGAGTATAAAAGTACTGGTGAGAAACTTATTTATAATAAAAATACTCAAGAGGGATATATTATAAATGGACAAGTTGATAATTTAATCAAAAAACAATTTGTTTCAGGAGATAAGATTAATTTCAATAGAGAAACTGGAGATTACATTGTAAATGGAGATGCTTATTTTGAAGACGTTAAATATATATTTAAAAGTGAGACCTTAATTTATAAAGAACTAAATAGAAATATTATTTTACCAACAAACTTTGAATTAATTGGAAAAAAAGATAAAGATATTTTTAAAGGTATAAAAGGTGAGTACAATTTAAATAGTGAAATATTTAAGTCTTTTAATGAGTTTACTTATGAAGGTAGTGAAAATAAAATATCAGGGTTTAATTTAGAATTTAATCAAAAAACTGGAATAGGTGAAGTTGAAAAAAATATAGTTGCAATTAATAAAAAGGATGGAACTATATTAACTGGTGGATCTGGATCTTTTAAAGAGAACGATTACATTAAATTAAAAAATAATATAACGTTAAAATCAGATAAAATAAATGCTAAATCTAAATCAGGGGAATATAAATTAAAAGAAAATAAGATATACATACCTGGAGAAATTATATTTAACAATAAAGAAAAAAATATGAATGGTAAAATGTATAATGGTATTTATAATACTATTACAAAAATATTTATAGGTGAAAATTTTACAGGAAAAGATGTGGAGAATACTTTAAAAAGTGATATAATAAAATACCGTGTGTCTGATTCTGTAATGATATTGGAAAAAAATGCAAAGATAATAAATCCAACAGCAACATTAAGTGGAAACTTATTAGAGTACAATGAAAAAACAGATATAGTAAAATCTTTAGAGAAATTTAGCATAAAATATATTAACTATGATATTCTTGGAAATCAAGGAATATTGAATATGAAAACAGATATATTAGAAGCTGATAAAGTAAATATAAAATCAGATTCTGGAGAAGAGTTTAATGGAGATAAAGTAAAAGGAACTATAAAAAATATGAATCTTGATTTTATAGGGAATGTAAATGGTAAAATATATCAAGATGGAGTTCCAGTTGTATTTTCTGGTGATTTTGTAAGAGTTTATTTTGTAAAGGATAAATTTGGAAAAACAAAGGCTCAAAGAGTTGAGATTAAAAAGAATGCAATAATAAAAAAAGAAGGAATGGAAGTTTATTCTGACTATATTGAAATGCAAACAGATAAAAAGTTGATCTATGGAAAAGAAAATACAAAAATATTGATGAAAGATAAAAATGGAGTAGTCACTACAGTAACATCAAATATAATGAGTGGAGATTTAAATAGTGAAGTTTTAACTCTAGTTGGAAATGTAAAGATTGTTAGAAAGGATTCTAAAAATACAATTATAGCAACAGCTAATAAAGGTATATTGAAGAATAAAGAAAATGTAATTGAGTTAAGAGGAAATGTATTAGTGGACAATGGAGAATCTACAATAGAAGCAAAAGAAGTTGATTATAATACTAAAACAGATAAAGTAAAAGCTAGAGGAAATGTATTTGTAGACTATAAAAATAACAAAACTAATAAATAATAAGGAGAAACTATGAGAAGTATAGTAGCTCAAGGCTTATGCAAAAGCTATAAAAAAAGACAAGTTGTAAAAGAAGTTAGTTTAGAAGTAAAAAAAGGTGAAATAGTTGGACTTTTAGGACCGAATGGTGCTGGGAAAACAACGACTTTTTATATGATAACAGGTATAGTAAAGCCTGAAAGTGGAAAAGTATATATAAATGAGATGGATATTACAAGTGCACCTATGTATAAAAGAGCAAATATGGGAATTGGATATCTAGCTCAAGAGCCATCTATTTTTAGAAATTTATCTGTTGAGGATAATATTTTAGCAATACTTGAAATGAAAGGGATGCCAAAGGATGAACAGATACAAAAGATGACAGATCTACTAGAGGAGTTTAAGTTGACTCATGTTGCTAAATCAATGGGATATTCGTTATCTGGTGGAGAGAGAAGAAGGGTAGAGATTGCAAGAACAATTGCAAATGACCCAGATTTTATATTGTTAGATGAACCATTTGCTGGAGTAGATCCAATAGCAGTTGAAGATATTCAGCAGATTATAAGATATTTAAAAGAGAGAGGTCTAGGGATTTTAATAACAGACCACTCAGTGAGAGAAACCCTATCAATAACAGAAAAAGCTTATATCATGGCTAATGGAAAAGTATTAATAAGTGGGACTCCAGAAGAGATTGCATCAAATCCTTTAGCTAAAAAAGTATATCTAGGGGAAAACTTTAAATTAGATTAATTAAAATTTTAAAATATGTGGAGGAAATAAAAGAATGTTAACAGGAAACGAAATTAGAAGTAAATTTATAAAATTTTTTGAAGAAAAGAATCATAAGCATTTTGAAAGTGCATCACTAATTCCAGATGATCCAACTCTTTTATTAACAGTTGCAGGAATGGTACCTTTTAAACCTTATTTCTTAGGTCAAAAAGAAGCACCAACACCAAGAGTAACAACTTATCAAAAGTGTATAAGAACAAATGATCTTGAAAATGTTGGAAGAACAGCAAGACACCATACATTTTTTGAAATGTTAGGAAATTTCTCTTTTGGAGATTATTTTAGAGAAGAAGCAATAATTTGGTCTTGGGAGTTTATAACTGAAGTATTAAAGTTAGAAAAAGATAAATTATGGGTATCTGTATTTACAACAGATGATGAAGCAGAAAGAATTTGGATTGAAAAATGTAATTTTCCAAAAGAAAGAATTGTTAGAATGGGAGAATCTGAAAACTGGTGGGCAGCAGGACCTACAGGATCATGTGGACCATGTTCAGAGATACATGTTGATTTAGGAGTTGCTTATGGTGGAGATGAAAACTCTAAATTAGGTGATGAAGGAACAGATAATAGATTTATTGAAATATGGAATTTAGTATTTACTGAGTGGAATAAAATGGAAGATGGGTCATTACAACCATTACCTAAAAAAAATATAGATACTGGAGCTGGACTTGAGAGAATAGCTGCAATGGTACAAGGAAAGTCTAATAACTTTGAAACAGATTTGTTAATGCCAATTGTTGAAGAGGCAGGAAGATTAACAAACAAAAAATATGGTGTGTCTAAAGAGATAGATTTCTCATTAAAAGTAATAACAGACCATGCAAGAGCAATAACTTTCTTAATTAATGATGGAGTAATACCATCAAATGAGGGAAGAGGGTATATCTTAAGAAGAATTTTAAGAAGAGCAGTAAGACATGGAAGACTTCTTGGAAGAAAAGAGTTATTTATGTTTGAAATGGTAGATAAAATAGTTGAAATAATGGAAGGTGCTTATCCAGAATTAAGAGGAAATATAGAGCATATTAAAAAAGTAGTTAAAATAGAGGAAGAAAAATTCTCACATACTTTAGATCAAGGAATTCAATTAGTAACAAATGAAATAGAAGAAGCAAAGAAAAATGGTGAGAATAAACTATCAGGAGATGTAACGTTTAAATTATATGATACATATGGATTCCCTTATGAGTTAACTGAAGAAATTTGTGAAGAGAATGGTTTTGAACTTTCAAAAGATGAATTTTTAGAAAAAATGGAAGAGCAAAGAGAAAAAGCAAGATCATCTAGAACTGTAATTATGGAAAAGGGACAAGATAGTTTTATAGAGGAACTATATGATAAATATGGAAAGACTAATTTTGTAGGGTATGTAGATTTAATGACTCCAGGAACAGTTCAAAGTATTAGAGAATTAGGAGATAATAGATATGCAGTAACTTTTGATGTAACACCTTTTTATGCTGAAGCTGGAGGACAAGAAGCTGATTTTGGTATAATTGAAGGGGAAAAATTAGTAGCAAAAGTTATAGATGTCCAAAAACAAAAAGAGATATATACTCATATTATTGAAGTAGAAAGTGGTATAGAAGAACTTATTGTTGGAACTTTATTAAATTTAACTGTTGATCCAGTTAGAAGAGAAGAAGTAAGTAAAAATCATACAGCTACTCACTTATTACATCAAGCTTTAAAAGATGTTTTAGGAACTCACGTTCAACAAGCAGGATCATCTTGTGGTGCAGATAGATTAAGATTTGATTTTAATCACTATGAAGGATTAACATCAGAAGAGATTGAAAGAATAGAAAAAACAGTAAATGAAAGAATATTTATGGGAACTTGTGTAAGTACAGAGATTATGTCTATGGAAAAAGCAAAAGAAAAAGGAGCAACAGCTTTATTTGGAGATAAATATGGAAATGAAGTAAGAGTTGTTTCTGTTGGAGATTATTCAATGGAACTTTGTGGAGGAGCTCATATTGAGAATATATCTAAAATAGGATTATTTAAAATAGTTTCTGAAACAGGAATTGCAGCAGGAGTAAGAAGAATAGAAGCTCAAACAAGTTATAGAGCATATCTTGCAACTTTAGAAATGGAAAAGACTATGGATAAGGTAGCTAAAACATTAAAAACTGATACAAATAAATTAGAGGAAAGATCAGAGAAAATAGTTGAAGAAGTAAAAGATCTATCTAAAGAGTTAGAATTATTAAAAGCTAAACTAGCATCTTTTGAAGTAGATTCATTATTTAATGAAATTGAAGAGATCAATGGAGTGAAAGTATTAGTAAAAGCTTTTAAAGATAAAGAAGCAGATTCATTAAGAGAAATAGTTGATAAAGCAAAGGATAAATTAGGAAGTTGTATAATTGCTTTAGGTTCAGATAATGGGAAGGCTGTATTTGCTGTTGGAGTAACAAAGAATTTAATAGGAAAAGTAAAAGCAGGAGATCTTGTAAGAGAAGCTGCAAAAATAGCTGAAGGAAATGGTGGAGGAAGACCAGATTTCGCACAAGCTGGAGGAAAGAACGGAGCGAAAGTTCAAGATGCTTTAGCTTCATTAAAAGAGATTTTAGTAAATTCATTATAGGAGGAAGATAAAATGTTAAAAAGATATCTTTCTTTAGATGTAGGAGATGTAAGAATAGGAGTGGCGAAATCTGATTTAATGGGAATGGTTGCCGCTCCCTTAGAAGTAATAGATAGAAAAAAAATAAAAGCTGTAAAAAGAATTGCAGAATTATGTAGAGAAGAAAACACTAAATCAATAGTAATAGGAATACCGAAAAGTTTAGACGGTACAGAAAAACGCCAAGCAGAAAAAGTAAGAGAGTTTATGGCAAGATTGAACAAATCCATAGATGGATTAGAATTCTTTGAAGTAGACGAGAGACTATCAACAGTATCAGCTGATAGAATATTAAATGAAACAAGTTTAAAGGGTGCCAAAGAAAAAAGAAAAGTAGTAGATAAAGTAGCAGCAGCAATTATTTTACAAACTTTTCTAGACATGAAAAAATAATTTAGTGGAGGCTGGAATGAATTCAAAGGGAATTATAAAATTACTTTTAGTATTGGCAATACTAGTAGGTTCATGGTGGTTAGCTATTGTAAAACCGACGAAACTTGGACTTGATTTAAAAGGTGGAGTTTATGTAGTTTTAGAGGCTAAACCAGAAAAAGGAATGAAGTTAGATAATGATGCCATGTCTAGATTAATTGAAGTTCTAGATAGAAGAATTAATGGTTTAGGAGTAGCAGAATCAGTTGTTCAAAGAGCAGGAACAGATAGAGTAATTATTGAATTACCAGGAGTTACTAATTCAGAAGAAGCAGTAAAAATGATTGGTAAAACAGCATTACTTGAATTTAGACTAATGAACAAAGATGGAGAGTTAGGAGAACCTTTATTAACAGGAGGAGCTTTAAAAAAAGCTGAAGTTTCTTATGATAATTTAGGAAGACCACAAATTCAATTTGAAATGAATGTTGATGGAGCAAGAAAATTTGCAAAAATAACAAGAGAAAATGTTGGAAAGCAACTTGCGATAACACTTGATGGAGAGGTACAAACTGCTCCAATGATAAATGGTGAAATCCCAAGTGGGAATGGTGTTATTACAGGAAACTATACAGTTGATGAAGCTAAAAAAACAGCAACTCTTTTAAATGCAGGAGCACTTCCAGTAAAAGCTGAAATAGTTGAAACAAGAATTGTTGGAGCATCTTTAGGAGATGAATCAATAGCTCAAAGTAAAATAGCAGCAATTGTAGCAGTGGGATGGATAGCAGCATTTATGTTATTTATTTATAGACTTCCAGGATTCATAGCAGATTTAGCCCTTTTAAGTTTTGGACTTATTATGTTTGCAATGTTAAACTTTATTGATGCAACACTAACTTTACCAGGAATTGCAGGTATGATACTATCAGCAGGAATGGCAGTTGATGCCAATGTAATTATTTTTGAAAGAATAAAAGATGAATTAAGGTTAGGAAATAGTATAAGAGGAGCTATTCAATTAGGATTTAGTAAAGGAATATCTTCAATTGTTGACTCTAATGTGACTACACTTTTAACAGCTTTAGTATTATTTATGTTTGGAACAGGTACTATAAAAGGATTTGCAATAACATTAACTATAGGAACTGTGGCATCAATGATAACTGCAATACTTATAACAAAAGTATTACTGACAACAGCGGTGAATCTATTTAAAATAAAAAGAACTGAGTTCTTTGGTGTGAAAAGGGGGTAAGTATGAATATTCAAGTAATAAAACATAGTAAGATGTGGATTGGGTTATCACTAGCATCAATGCTTATCTTTTTGACAATAACTTTAACAAAGGGATTAAATTATGGAATTGATTTTACTGGTGGAAATTTATTTCAATTAAATTATTCTAATAAAATAACTTTACAAGAAGTAAATCAAGAGTTAAATGAATTATCAAAAATAATACCACAAGTAGCATCAACATCAAGAAAAGTTCAAGTATCTTCTGCAGATAATAATGTAATTATTAGAACTCCTGAAATATCAGAAGCAAATAAAGGAGTTTTATTAACTAATTTAAAAAAATTAGGAGATTATAAAATTGAAAGAGCAGAAAAAGTTGGAGCGAGTATTGGTGAAGACTTAAAGGATTCAGCAGTATATGCTCTTGTAATGGGTGGATTATTAATTGTTTTATATATAACAATTAGATATGAGTTTAAATTTGCAGTGGCAGGTATTTTAACACTTCTTCATGATGTAACAGCGGCAATTGGAGTGATTGCTCTTTTAGGTTATGAAGTGGATACACCATTTATTGCAGCGATTTTAACAATATTAGGATATTCTATAAATGATACGATTATAATTTATGATAGAATAAGAGAAAGTTTACGTAAACCTTCTGATATGACGTTTGGAGAGCTTTTAAATAAAAGTTTAAATCAAGTGTTAGTAAGATCTATCAATACATCAGTAACAACGTTACTTGCAATTGTTGCAATACTTGTATTTGGAGGAGCTAGTTTAAGAACATTTATAACAGCCCTTTTAGTAGGAGTAGGAGTAGGAACTTATTCATCAATATTTATATCTACACCATTAGTGTATTTATTTGAAAAGAAAAGGGATGAAAAATATATTCCTAAAAAAGATGAGCATGATAATCACTCAGATAAACAGGAAAAAATTGTAGTTTAAAAATAGAAGAGCCACCTTAAAAGGGTGGCTTAATCTACTTATAATTATATAACGGAGGAAGCATGAGAACTTGGGCTGAGATAGATCTAGATAATCTAGAGTATAATATAAAAAAAATAAAAGAGCTATCTCATGGGAAAGAGATAATGGCGATAATTAAAGCCGATGCCTATGGTATGGGAGCAGTTTCCATAGCAAAAGAATTATGTGATTTAAATGTAAATATTTTTGGCGTTTCCTCTTTAGAAGAAGGTATAGAATTAAGAAATCACAATATAAAAAAAGAGATATTAATTTTAGCAGGTTCTTTTAATGAAGAGCTTGAAATGGCAAAATGTTATAATTTACAAGTTACAATAACTGATATTTCTCAAATAAAATATATAATTGAACATAAAATTGAAATTTCAGTTCATATAAAAGTAGACACGGGAATGGGACGCGTGGGATTTACAATTGATGAAGCAAAAAATGCATTGAAAATTTGTAGAGATAATAACATAACTGTAGTGGGATTATACTCTCATTTATCTGTTTCTGATGAATCAGATTTAGATTCAATAGAATACACAAAAAACCAAATTAGTAAATTTAAAAAGTTAGAAGAGTTAGAAGATATAAAATATATCCATATCCTTAATAGTGGAGGGATTTTAAACTTTTCAAATATAGGCTACACAAACATGGTTAGAGCAGGAATTTTGATGTATGGAGTATACGGGGAAGGTTTAATTAATTCGTTAAAAAGAGTATTTACACTGAAAAGTAAAGTATTATTTTTAAAAGAGCTTAAAGAGGATATAGATATATCTTATGGAAGGGTAGGAAAAGGTTGTAAAGGCGACATTATAGCTACTGTGGCTGTAGGCTATGCAGATGGTTATAGAAGAGAGTTGTCCAATATAGGTACCCTAACAATACATGGACATAAATGTAAAATAGTAGGAAAAGTTTGTATGGATATGGTCATGGTGAAAGTTCCAAAAGAGATAGAAACAAAGGTACAAGTAGGAGATGAGGTAGTAGTTATGGGCGAAGATATATATGAAATATCCCAAATGATACATTCATCAGTATATGAGTTGTTTACAGGGTTAAGTAGAAGGGTAAGTAGAGTATACATAAAAAATGGGAAACCTCATATTGTTAATAATTTAATAGGCAAAATTTAAAGGAGAAAATAATGGCAAAAGTAATATTAGAAGTAGGGAAAGATAAAAAAATAAGGAATTTTTATCCAAATGTATTTAAGGATGAAATAAGAGAAGTTTTAGGAATGACAAAGAACGGAGATATAGTTGAAGTATGTACTTTAGATGGTGAAATGATTGGAAAGGGATATGTAGCTGAAAATACGAATGCCTTTGTAAGAATGTTAACAACTAAAGATATAGCTGTTGATAAGAAACTAATTTTAGAAAAAATAAAAATGGCATATGAAAAAAGAAAACATCTATTTAATGAAACTAATTGCGTTAGAGCATTTTATTCAGAAGCTGATGGAATTCCAGGATTAATTATAGATAAGTTTGATAAATATATATCTGTTCAATTTAGAAACTCAGGACTTGAAGTAGCTTTCAGACAAGATATTATTAATGCTATTAAAAAAGTTATGAAACCAAAAGGAATTTATGAAAGAAGTGATGTTGAAAACAGAACTCATGAAGGTGTTGAGCAGCAAACAGGGATAATATACGGAGAGATTCCAGAAAGAATAGTAATGGAAGATAATGGATTAAAATATTATATTGATATTATTGATGGACAAAAAACAGGATTCTTTTTAGATCAAAGAGATTCTAGAAAATTTATAAGAAGATATTTAAATGAAAACACAAGATTCTTAGATGTATTTTCAAGTAGTGGAGGTTTCTCAGTTGCAGCATTAAAAGAAGGATGTAAAAAAGTTGTAGCAATAGATAAAGAACCACATGCACTTGAATTATGTAAAGAAAATTATGAATTAAATGAATTTACAAATGAATTTGAAACAGCAGAAGGAGACGCTTTCTTAATGCTGAAAATTCTTGCAAATAGAGGAGAAAAGTTTGATGTAATAACTCTTGATCCACCTTCTTTAATCAAAAAGAAAATAGATCTTCACAGAGGAAGAGATATGTTCTTTAGCCTTTGTGATGAAAGTTTTAAATTAATTGAAGATGGAGGAATAGTTGGAGTAATTACATGTGCTTATCATATGGCATTACAGGATTTAATAGAAGTTACAAGAATGGCAGCATCTAAGAATGGAAAATTACTACAAGTAATTGGAGTAAATTATCAACCAGAAGACCATCCATGGATTCTTCATACACCAGAAACTCTTTATTTAAAAGCTCTTTGGGTAAGAGTAGTAAATAACTAACATTAGGAGGAAGAAATGTATTTAGACATAGTTATCGCTATTATTTTGATTTTTGCAATAATTGAAGGAATAAAAGATGGGTTTTTAATGCAATTTTTCTCAATATTTGGAGTTGTTATTGATTTTGTTGTAGCAAAGAAATTAACACCAATGGTCATTGATAAAATGGGATTAAACAATACTGATAATAACTATTTAATAACGTATATAAGTGTATTTATAGGGTCGTATATAGTTATCTCAATACTAATGTTTTTTATAGGAATAGTTTTAAGAGCTCAGAGTAAAGGGTTTATATCAAGAATATTAGGAGCAGGATTTGGATTAATAAAAGGATTATTAATTGCAGTAATAGTTTTATTTGTATTTAATTATGCTTCTCAAAGATATTCTAAATTAGAAAAATATAGTACAGGAAGTGAAGTAAATAAAGTTTTCTTAGAAAAATCATATTTAATTGAAGATTATATGCCAAAGGAATTAAAATCAAAATTAGGATATGTAAAAGGAAAAGAGATTGTAGAGAAATATTTTAATAAAATATTTTAGGAGAAGAGAATGAAAATAATTGAAAAATACATATTAGAAGATGTAAAGATGCCAATAATATTTGGCGTATCTTTATTTACTTTTATATTTTTAATAGAAATAATTGTATCTTTAATGGAAAATATAATAGTAAAAGGAATATCTTTATTAGATGTAGTAAGAATATTATCATTTTATCTACCCCCTATTTTGTCACAAACTATTCCCATGGGAGTGTTTTTAGGAGTTATGTTAACTTTTGCTAAGTTTACAAGAACAAGTGAAGCAACAGCAATGAGTTCTATGGGAATGGATTTAAAAGCAATATTAAAACCAATTGTAAAGTTAGCATTTTGCATAACTTTATTTATATTTTTTTTACAAGAGAGTATTATTCCAAGATCTTTTAAAAAATTAGAGGAATTAACAATAAAAATTGCTTATGAAAATCCAGTATTTCAACTAAAAGAAAGAATTTTAATTGATGAGGTTGATGATTATAGCTTATATGTAGATAAAATCGATAGAAAAACAAATGAAGCTAAAAATATTTTAATTTTTCAAAAAGAAAAAAAGGGTGGATTTCCAACAGTCCTTTTAGGAAAAGATTCTCATTGGAAAAATGTAAATATGGTTTTAGGAAACTCAACATTTTATACTTTTAATCCTGATGGTGGGGTTAAAGTTGAAGGAAAGTTTATTGAGAAAAAAATACCACTTAGTTCATATTTTCAAGAAATAAAAATTGAAGTAAAAGATATTGAAGCGATGAGTACTTATACATTGTTAAAAAAAATGCAAGGAAAAACGCCCAAAGAAAAGATCCCTTATTTAGTAGAGATTAATAGAAAGATAGCAGTACCTATTTCAACTATGGTTTTAGCAATTTTAGGAGTTTTACTTTCTATTGGACATCATAGAAGTGGAAAAGGTGCTAGTTTTGGAATAAGTTTAGGTGTGATTTTTACATATATTGTATGTTTAAATGTAGGAATGGTTATGGCGAATAAAGGGATAGTCTCTCCTTATACAGGAGTCTGGGTTCCAAACTTGATTTTAATTTTAGGAACAATGTGCTTATATAGAATAAAATCAGGTGGTGCTAGATGATGAAAAAATTAGATATTTATATATGTAAAAACTTCTTAAAATCAGTATTTATAAGTTTATTAGCTTTTATAAATATATTTTTATTGAGTCAATTATTTAAAATTATAAGATATGTTACAGATGGAAGAATGACAGTCCATCAATCTTTGATATATATAGTGTATTTATTACCTAAAATATTTATAGAAGTTATGCCACTAGCAGTTTTACTAGGTTCTTTAATGTGTGTAAATAGAATGGCTTCTAATCTTGAAATAATATCATTAAAAACAGCAGGAATTAGCTTTAGAAGAATAGTAAGATATCCGATAATTATATCATTTCTTTTTTCTGTAATTGTATTTCAAGTTATGGATTTTGTATTCCCATCAACACTGGCTAAAAGTAGAGCTTTGAGAGCAGGTAGGAAAATAGAGGAAAAAATGTTACCTATTGAAAAAAATAATGCTTTTTTAAGAACTGAAAATAATGTTGTATATTATATTCAAAATATTAATAGAGTGAAGAATGAAGCTAAGATGATAGAAATATTAGAACTTAATAAAAGTTTTGATAAAATAAAAACAATAACTACAGCAAAAAGTGGAAAATTTGATTTTAATAAAAATTTATGGATATTAAAAGATGCGGTAGTTAGTGATATTTCTACAGGTAAACAAAGAAAATATAGAGTTTATGAGGGAAAAGAGTTTAATAAAGGTCCTGAAAGATTTTTAACAATTCAAGGGGATCCAGAAGAACTTACAAATACACAGATAAAAAAATCAATAAGAGATATTAGAATAACTGGTGGAGATATAAAAGAATCTTTAGCAGTATTAGGAAAAAGATATTCGTTCCCATTTGCTAGTTTTATAGTTTCTTTTTTAGGATTGGCACTTGGAAGCAGATATGTTAGGGGAGCTTCAGCAATAAGTATAGCCTTAAGTATTGGGCTTGGATACGGATACTATATTGTTCAGGCATCTTTTGAGGCTCTTGGTGTAAATGGAATATTAAATCCATTTATAAGTGGCTGGATCCCAAATTTATTATTTTTAGCATTGGGAATTTATTTTATGAAGCGAGCAGAATATTAGGGAGGAAAATGAATATTACAGTAGAGAAATTAACAAATGGTATACCATTATTAATGGAAAATATTAAAAGTATAAATACAGCCAGTTTAGGAATATTTATAAAAACAGGTGGAAAAAATGAGTTGCTAGGAGAAGAAGGAATATCTCATTTTATAGAACACCTTCTTTTTAAAGGAACTGAAAAAAGAACATCGAAAGAACTTTCAGAAGAGATAGATAATCAAGGTGGAATGATAAACGCTTATACAAGTGCTGAAAAAACAGCCTATTATATTCAAATGACATCTAGTTCACTATCTGTTGGAATTGATATTTTAAATGATATGTTTTTAAATTCTACATTTACAGATGAAAATATTGAAAGAGAAAGAAATGTGATAATTGAAGAGATAAAAATGTATGAAGATATTCCAGAAGAGGTTGTTCATGAAGAAAATATAAGATTTGCTATAACAGGAGTTCAAGGAAGAAGTATTGCTGGAACTATAGAAGGTCTTAAAAAAATAACAAGAAAAGATATAATAAAGTATTTTAAAGATACATATACTCCAAAGAATATAGTTATTTCTGTAGCTGGAAATTTTGATTTTTCTGAAGTTTTAAATCAATTAAATGATGGAATTGGACAGTTAAAAGATGAAAGTACACCTAGAGATTTTAATGGAGAGATGTCAATAAATTCAGGTGAAAAAATAATAAATCAGGATACAAATCAAGTACATTTATGTTTTAATACAAAAGGAGTTTCAAATTTAGATGATAATAGAATTCCGGTTTCAGTTATATCAAATGTATTAGGTGGAAATATGAGCTCTAGATTATTTCAAGAGATTAGAGAAGAAAGAGGCTTAGCCTACTCTGTATATAGTTATTCATCTTCATTTGATGAGGGAGGACTATTTACAATATATGCAGGAACAACTCATGAAAATTACAAGGAAGTAATTGAAATTATAGAGTCAGAGTTAAAAGATATATATAGTAATGGAATAACAGAAAAAGAGTTACAAAAAGCAAAAAATCAATTTTTAAGTATGGTTACATTCGGGCTTGAAAGTAGTAAAGGAAAAATGAGTAGACTTGCAAACTCATACTTACTTTATGGTAAAATAAAGCCTATTAGTGATGTAATAAAAGAGATAGAAAAGGTAACATTAGAAGATATAAAAAAAGTTGCTAAAGATATATTTGATGAAAAATATTATTCAAAAACAATTTTAGGAAATATTTAAGAGAGAGGTAAAAAATGGAAAAAATAAGAGTAAAGTTAATTGCAGAAAATGGAGTGGATATTCCTAAATATATGACAGAAGGATCAGCTGGAATGGATGTGAAAGCAAATATAACTGAACCAATAGTTTTAAAGACTTTAGAAAGAGTATTAGTTCCTACAGGATTAAAAATGGAGATACCTTTAGGATATGAAGTTCAAGTAAGACCAAGAAGTGGTCTTGCATTAAAACACGGAATAACACTTGTAAACACACCAGGAACAATAGATTCTGA